>NZ_CALFPF010000472.1 GCF_937919775.1 uncultured Gimesia sp. | reverse complement strand
TTGTGGTTCCTCCTTTTTGTCCCTGATAACCAATTTTGACATTTCCTATTTCAATTTTATTTCCGACTTCATCAAATACAGTTAGATAAAACATTGTCACAAAGTTGAAGTCATCCCAATCATCTGTCGTCAAACAAACCTTATTTTCTCCCTTTAGACGAACCATTTTTTTTTCGAAAAGTTCAAATAGTAGTTCCATACTGTGATCTGTCTAAAAAAAATAATTGTTTGAGAATAGTTCTAAAAAGTAATTCTAAGTGTTTGATAGTAGGTTCTCTAGTAGAGAAAACAAAAACGACCAAAAATGACATGAGTTGATTCTCTGAAAATTTTAAGGTTGTATTTCCCAACTGAAAACATCCCCCTCGGGTAGGGACTCGACTCCAGTTAATCTAAGCATATAGAGCATCTGGGCGCGGTGGTGCATGCTGTGGGTGATGATGTGGGCCAGGGCCGTGCCGAAGGTTTTTTCGTGGGGGGGATTGTCGAGATGGTCTGTCCAGAGATGGTCCCATCCGTTTTCGGCCTGGACTTTGCCGGCGATGGACTGGAGTCGTGTTTCGGCGATGGATAAGCGATCGCGCATAGCCGGAATCGTTTGATCTGTTTGCCGTTCTATCGGCTCGCCGGCCATCAGTGCCGACCAGATTTCCATGTTGCCGATGATATGCTGCAGCGTGGCGCGGAGCGTACGGTGGCCGATATCGAATTCGTGATCAAGTTGCGCGTCGGAAAGCGTGGCGCAGATTTCGAGCAGTTGGCGCGTGGTCCAGGCATCGTGGCCTAATAATCGATCAAGTAAGTCCATAGTGATTCCGGTTTCTATCAAATCGGTTCATCAAAGGCTTTCGCAATCGAGCTGGCGAGTTGTTCGAGCGAATAGAATTTCGTCGCGACGTCGCGGATGTGGGCGACGGTGGCGGATTTGATGAACATCATTTTGGCCAGATGGCGGGAATCGTTTTGTGTGCTTTCGACACGATGCTTGCGGCGTTTGACGTAGAGCGAAAGAGCGTGTTCCAGGAACGGATTGTTCGTGCGCGAAAGTTCGTCGGCGAGGACAGCCGCGGATTCCATCGCCATCGATGCGCCGATGCCCGCGGTGGGGAGGAAACCGGCGGCGGCGTCCCCCAGCAGCACCACGCGGCCGCGGGTCCATTCTTTCGCGCGGACGTCGGAGAGTTTCCAGAAGAACAGATCTTCGCTGTCGTCGGGCAGGGCGGCGAGGCAGGTGTCGACGAGTTCGCCCATGCTGGCAAACTGTGCGCGGATGCGGTCGCGTCGGCCCGGTCCCGGTTCTGCAAAATCCCCCTCGACCGGAGCGCCGGCGTAGATGCCTGCGCCGTCGCATGTCGGGTAGATGCCGAAGAAACGGCCCGCGCCCCAGTGTTCGACGAAGGTCTCTTTTGGAACCGCATTCACGTCGACCCACCAGACCCAGCCGCCCCAGTTCGTGTGGTAATAGGGTTGTTCGCCGAACACGAGACTGCGAACCTTCGAATGCAGACCGTCGGCACCGACGACAAGGTCGAAGGTTTCACGCGTGCCGTCGTTGAAGGTGACGTCGACTTCTTCTCCCGCCTGGTGGATCGATTCGAGTGTGGTATTGAAACGCAGGTCCGTTTCCCCAAGGCTTGAGTGCAGCAGTTTGACGAGTTGCGGCCGCGTGCAGCTCAGGTTGGGCCCGAAGCGGTCGGCGATGGGCTGCATCGACCAGTTCTTGACGAGCGTGCCGTGATTGTCGCGGACTTCATAATGTTTGCATTCGATGGACGCGGCGGCGAACTGATCGTAAAGACCAAGGCCGTGCAAGACGCGATAGCCGAGCGGCCAGAGGCCCAGCATGTAACCCGCGTGGTCAAAGTTGGCCGCGCGTTCGATGAGTGTCGCCTGCAAGCCGCGTTGTTTGAGTAAGGCGGCCAGCGTCATGCCGCCAATGCCGGAACCTACGATCAGAATGCGCATGGTCCTTTTCTCCGTAAAAGGGGATCATGATTGAATTTGTGGGACATGAATACTGTAGCAGATGCGATTCCCATCGGGCAATTAGAATCATCGTGGAAGGTTCACTTCTCGAATAAACCGCCTATGAGAGGATCGGTCTTGTTTATTCAAGATTGATTTTGGTACACTTTGTCACCCCCTACATACGATTGGAAATTCAAGCGGGCTCATCGTCTGTTTTATGTTTGGAATGAAACCAACGGGGAGATTCATTTATGTGCTATCGATTGATCACAGTCATCTTTGTGCTGACGCAGTTATGTTCGTTGGCCGTTTCTGAAGAGTTAGACCCGTCAGAGAAAAATTCCAGTCTGGATCAACTCATTGCGATTAGTAACAACGTGGACTTACAGCTGCGCAGTTATAAAGCCGAGGGGAGATTTCGGGAGTATGACATTATTGATGACGATTTCCAACTGACGAAGGATGCGCAAATCACAGCGAATTGCAGTGGGGCGCGCTATTATCTGAATCTGGAGTTTACATCCCACAATGAAGCGGAACAGCGCCGCGTGATTCTGTTTGATGGGAGTACGCTGGCAACCAGCCGATTCTCGCCAAAGATTTCTGTTACGGGAGCGGGAGGCGACCTGTTTCCTGCTCGCGCTTCGAGAGCAGGAATCGTTTCGCCTCAAATTGCTTCTTTTCCCTGGGACATCTCCCACCTGCAACGAGAACTCTGCTGTCTTCCCCTTGTGATCGAGAACCTGGGCCGCGACAGGCTCTCCTGTTCTAAAACAATGGAGGGAGATCTTAAAGCCGGATATCTAGTGGGCAAAAGTGGGAAGGCGGGAAAAGTCAGTTTGGTGTTCCGAAAAAAAGACGGTTTCCATTTGAGCTGCTATCACTGTGAAAATCCACAAGGTAAATTGATGAAGACGAATGATTTGGACTGGATTAATATAGACGGCGTCTGGTGCGTGAAAAAGATGGTTGAGGTCTCTTTCATCGCAAATAAAAAATGGGAACTGGAATTTAAATCGATTTCTCCAAATGTCATGCTCGACGAGAAAACATTTGCACTGGAAGCACTCGACCTGCCCGCCCGATCTCGGATTATCGACCGAGGTCAGCAAACACGTTTTATCCGCGTAGCACCTTAATCTCTGAGCGGTTTCAGGTGGCATCCTCATCAACAGGTGTCATGCCGCCGATGCCGGCACCAACGATCAGAATCCGCGCGGTGTGTTTTCTACCCCGAAAGCAACGAAAAGCACGAACAATTTGTCAGGGTCAGTTTCAGGTTCCGGAAAATTATTTTATGTACGGACACCTGTTACGTGAAGATTTTGTTTTGTTCTGATGAATTTGTGTGATCCGTATTACGGATAAAAATCATGGTTTTATTCACGCCATGTTGTCTGGGCGGTGAATCCTCATTAGAGTGTGAGTGAGACTTGAGGCTTGCTTTCACAGGCAGGTCCATTTTAGAAACTGTCGCTCGATGAAGCCTGGACCATTCAGAATGAATATTATGAAAACGATTCACAATCAGTTTGTATCCACACTCTTTTTTCTCTTCCTGATTGGCGTGGGAACAGAACCAGGCGATTTATACGCGGCCGACTGGCCCACGTATCGGGCCGACGCGCAACGCAGCGGGTTCACAACCGACGGTCTGCCGGAAAACCTTTCGTTGCACTGGCGTCATCAGACTGCACACGCACCGCAGCCCGCCTGGCCGCGGAGTACGCGATTGACTTATGACCGTGTGAATCATTGTGTGATTGCCGATGAGCGTGTTTTCTTTGGTGACAGTGTGTCCGGGAAAATTCAGGCGCTGGATCTGAAGACGGGGAAACCGCTGTGGGAATTTTTTACTGAAGGTCCCGTGCGTTTTGCACCGGCGGTCTGGCGCGATCAACTGCTGGTGACCTGTGATGATGGTTTTCTGTACGCACTGCGTGTGGATGATGGCAGTTTACTCTGGAAACATCGCGGCGGACCAAATGCACAGATGGCCGTGGGGAACGAACGCGTCATCTCCAAATGGCCGGCCCGCGGTGCTGCGACTGTGGTCGATGATGTGGTTTACTACGCGGCGGGCATCTGGCCCAGCGATGGGATCTTTCTGCATGCCCTGAATGCAAAAACAGGAAAGCCGGTCTGGTCGAATACAGACTCCGGTCAGATATATATGCCCCAGCCGCACGGGGGCGCGGATGCCAACAGCGGCATCTCGGCTCAAGGTTATCTGGCCGTCGCCGGGGATCATCTGCTGATTCCAGCGGGCCGTGCGGTGCCGGCGTCGATGAATCGTTCAACCGGTAAATTCGAATATTTTCACCTGCAGAAAAACAGAGCCCAGGGGGGCGGCGATACGATTGTTGCCGGCGATCTGTTTCTGAACAGCGGCGTTGTATTTCAGGCAGCCGATGGTGAAGCCGTCGCGAAATCAGCCGGCGGCCCGACCGTTGCCACACCCGATGGACTGGTTCAGGCAACTAAGGGAACGATAACGCGTTATCAATGGGTGGAAACCGAAAGCCCGGACCGTAAAGGCAAGCCGGTCCGCGCGAAAGGACTGAAACAGGTCTGGACGGCCAAACAGACTCACCCGAGTGCCGCGTTCATTATCGCGGGGAACAAAATTGTTTCCGGCTCTGCAGAGTTTGTTGAAGTCGTTGATCTGGAATCGGGTAAGCCACTCTGGTCAACGCCAGTGGAAGGCGCAGCCTACGGCCTGGCGGTGAGCAATTCCCATCTGGTGGTCAGCACAGATCGGGGCAACATTTATTCGTTTGGTTTATCAACGTCAGCACCTGCTTCGAACAACAAGACGCAGGTCGTGACGTCACCGTATCCCGCAGATTCCGCCGCCGCAAAGACCGCAGCTGAAATTGTTGAACGCACCAAGGTCGACAAAGGCTATTGTTTCGATATCGGCTGTGGAGATGGTGCGCTGGCTTATGAACTGGCGAACCGCACGCAGTTGCGGATTGTGGCGATTGAGTCGGATCCGAAGCTGGTGGCGCTGGCGCGTCAGAAACTGACTGAGGCGGGCGTGTATGGATCGCGTGTGACGGTGCTGCAGCGTCCGCTTGATCAGACCAGTACACCAAACAAGGTGGCGAATCTGGTGGTTTCCGGCAGATCGGTTTTAGCGGGGAGCAACGGGCTGCCTGTGCAGGAACTCAAACGGTTGCAGCGTCCGTACGGCGGATATGTCTGTTATGGAAAACCGGGTGAATTAAAAATCGATCGGCGGGCCGCCATCGAAGGTGCCGGCGAGTGGACGCACCAATACGCGGACGCCGCAAACACACTCTGCAGTAACGATAAACTGGTCAACGGCCAGCTCAGCATGTTATGGTATCGGGATTTTGATTTTGTGATTCCCTCCCGCCATGGTCGCGGGCCGGCTCCCTTGTTTTCGAACGGGCGTCTGTTTCATGAAGGCAATGATGGCCTGATCGCCGTGGACGCTTATAACGGACATGAACTGTGGCGATATAAAATCGAGGGGGTTCTCTCAGCCTACGATGGCGACGAGCTGATGGGCGCTTCGGGCACCGGCAGCAATTATTGCCTGGGTGGCGATTTTGTATTCATCCGTCACGAGCAGCACTGTTTTCAGTTGGACGCCGCCACGGGGCAAGTCGTGCATACATTCGAAGTCCCGCCGTCCAAAGATCCCAAAGCGGAGAAAACCAAACAGCCGTGGGGTTATATTGCCTGGCATGACGGAATGTTAATCGGTTCCGCCGCTGACCCCAGCCATGTGGTCGCGTTTCGTTATCATGCCTCGACGGGCGACATGACAAAACAGCTGACCGAATCGAACCGACTGTTTGCGTTTGACACGAAAACCGGAAAAATGAAATGGCAATACGAGTCGGAAGATTCGATCCGTCATAACGCGATTGCGATTGCTAATGAGAAACTGTATCTGATCGATCGTCCGCTGGCTGATTTTGATCGGACGAAAGAATCGAAACGTAATCCGATTCCCAAAACCGCCCAACATGCCTTAGGTCAGCTGTTGTGTTTGAGTATCCACGATGGTTATCTGCTGTGGAAAAACAAAGAGGACATCTACGGCACGATGATCGCCGTCAGTGCGGAAAATGACGCGCTGCTGATGAGTTATCAGCCGACGAGTTTCAGACTCTCCTCAGAAAAAGGGGGGCGATTGAGTGTGTTTAACAGCACGACCGGAGAAAAAACGTGGGAGGCGAAAGCGAACTACAGTTCCCGTCCATTGATTAATGGAAAAACTGTGTATGCACAAGGGGGTGCGTGGAATTTGAAGACTGGCAAGCCGCAACCTTTCAATTTCAAACGCTCATATGGCTGCGGCATTCTGGCGAGTTGCGAAAACATGATGTTCTTCCGGTCGGCGACGCTGGGCTATTTCGATTTCAACAAAAATGAGAACATCGAAAACTACGGAGGCGTCCGCCCGGGTTGCTGGATCAATGCAATTCCCGCTGGCGGGCTGGTGCTGGTTCCCGATGCGTCCGCCGCCTGCAGTTGCAGCTATTTGAATAAGTCCTGGTTCGCGTTGGAAACACAGGCCGCTGATTAACCAGAAATCGTTGGGTGTTCTCTGAGGCATTTCCGGATACTGGAACCTTTTATCTTACTGGCAGGCGGTTAACAATCGTTGTGCGGTGGTGTAGAACCAGAGGCCCTGATCTTTTCGCATGAGTTTCGCGATACTGTCAAGGCCTTCGTATGTTTCGCCTCTGACTTTGATCGATTCGAGTTGTTCCAGTTTATCCGTCAGAGTCTCCAGTGGAAACCAATCGCGTTTATAGAAGTTCATGATTTCGAAACGCCAGCAGAAACGGTAATACTTCAGAATGTATCGATCGATGATCAAGACCGAAATGCCGATTGCCAGAATGAGTACGAATAACAGGCTGCCGATTTTAAGCAGCGTCGTCCAGAAGGATTCGAGAATTGAGGTCAGGCAATAGATCCCCAGTCCGAGCGATACGAACAAGACCACGCCTAACAGGAACATGATAGTATCGTGGGCGAATTTATATTCCAAGCCGGCGTCTTCCGCCAGAAGTCGGTGTGCCAGCCATTGCGTTTGTTGTTCGATCGACTCATTTTCCTCCGGGAAATATTCTAACGTGATTCGATCGAAGACCTCGTTGGCGATTTTTTCCCAGAGATACTGCACCGATTCAAATTCCTCTTCCTGCAGGTTGAAGTTCTGCATAAGCGCTTCTTCCTGCGAAACCAGCGCATGTTGATATTCAAGAAAACTGCGGTCCGCATCCTGTTCGTTTTGAATGCAGAAATCGACGATCGCCTGATCGATGATGATGCGTTCCGGGCCTCCTCGCAGAAATTTCGTTCGCTGTGCCTGGTAAACTCTGACCACCTCGAGGAACTCATATTCTTCTTCGAGCCAGAACGACATGTGATCGAAGTGTTCTTCGATTTGAGCAAACATGTCATCGATCCAGGCTTTGTCGGCTTTCCAGAGTGCGGCTTTGAGAATGTGGAGATAAAACACCAGCCTGTGATCGACCTGATAATCCAGCAGGTTCATTTCACAGGACTCGAGTGTCTGTTGAAAACTCTCAAAGGGTTTTTCTCTGAGCAGTCGGTCCCAGGCGGCTTCGGTCAGATAGTAGAAGCGGTCTGATCGAATCACGCGCGAAGTGGCTTCGAGTAATTCTTCCATATTTTCGTGAGAGCCGCCGGAGAGAAAGTACTGGTGCAACAGTTCGAAAAGAGCCGGTTCTTCCCGGTGTACTTTCAAGCCTTCCAGCAGCCAGTAGGGGAACGCGTGCTCGGCCTCCGGCAGGAGATCAGACAGCACCGCGAGTGCATAATAATCGTAGGGTGTTTTCAGGTGTTTATCGATCAGTTCCGCGTAGAGGTTCTGGATGGATTCCTGCTTTACCCGCGCATGGAATGGTAGAGTTTCTTCCCGGGTAATTGATTCCGCGTCTGTATTTACCGGGTCGTCATCGAAGATGGGTGCATCGGATGCCTGATTATTATGAGCCGGCTGTCTGTCTGATGTTTTCGCGTTGTCCCAGTCAAACTGCAGATCCGGACTCAGGCTGCCGAAGCTTGGAGTTTCACCATAACGCAGCGCATCATTGAGCCGTTCGAAGGCCGCCCGGATGCGCTGGAATTCTTCCGGGTATTTCTCAGGCTTGAATTGCCGGATGAGTTTATTGTAGCTGCGTTTTAAATCGCGAACATCATACTCACCCGAGAGAGAGAAAAACTGTTCAGGATGATCAGGCAATAAATCCCATTGTGGCTCTGTAGGGCCACTCATAAATGACTCCCGTTGACGCTGTTGAATTAATGAAGCATGTGCTTAATGCTGAAGTAGGCAAGTATCATGACGAGCACCGCCACTGTCGCCATAACGATTTCAGACTGGCCGAACACTTTCAGTTTTTTCTGTTTCGCGATGATCTGGCTCAGCCAGATATTTTCCAAAGCATACAGTTCCGGAAATTCACGTTGAATCACTTGGGCAATTCGATAATACGCTTTTGGTTTGTGGTGGCTGGCGCCGTTGCTTCTGTTAAGGAACTCATTGAAGAAAGCGATCCGCAGGTCTGCTGCTTCACGAGGCGATGCCAGAACCAGCTTGCAAAATTGATCGAAAAATTCTTCGAAAAAATCGGGATGCTGTTTCAGCCTCAAAAAGGATTCTCGATGTTCGGCAATATTTTTGAGCCGACTGAGGGCTAACGTGAGTTCCGGAAAATCGGAAATATCCATCATTTCCAACTGCTGTTGAAGTGTTGTTTCAGGCAGAGACCAGAAGCCAGACTTGAGAGCGTTGATATTTTTAACGATCTGCTCTCTTCGGTCGGAAGCATCAGCATATTCGTCAAGTGTTTTAGCAGCATGTTCCTGAGGATGCAAAAAACGTTTGCGGAGGACCAGGATTTCCGATGCGTGTTCCAGGGGATTCATGTTTAACAATCGGCTGGCATAATCAGTTTCGCGGGATTCTGTCATGTTATGAATGTTTCTGATCCTCGCTGTAGTCAAACCCCAGTGCCGACAGCATGGTCAGCAGGCCCTCACGAGCGGATTCAAACCACTCGCGTTCACCGGACCCCATTGATTGTTCGAAGTTGTCAATAACTGCTTCGAGTTCATTGCGCTGGAACGGGCTGATTTCACCAATGACGCGCTCGGCGTAGCGCACCAGATGAAGATTGCGGGCATCATCGCGCGGATAAAATTTCAGGCTTTGCAGTTTTTGAACAGCCGCTTTGAGGTCATTGGCTGACGACAGTTTCGCATATTGCGTCAACACCAGCGAGAATTTCTTGCCGGTTTCGGGTAGGTAGGCTTCGACTTCCAGAATGCCATTCAGGTCATAAGTGAAGCGCAGATGAACGGGCTTTCCGGAAGGTCCCGGCGGGATGCCGTTGACTTCCAGCTTCCCCAGAAAAAGGTTATCTTCGACCTTTCGGGCCTCACCCTGATACACGTTGATCATGACGTGGCGCTGGTTGGGGTGAAGCGTACAGACAATTTCCTCGCGTGAAACCGGAATGGTCGTGTTTCGATGGATAATGGGTAAATAGTATCCGTCGGAGCGGCGTGAGCCGAACTCTTTGCTGATTTCCGTTCCCAGAGTGAAAGGGCAGATATCCGTCATGACCATGTCTTCGACGGCCTGATCGTCCTCGATTAACGCAGCCTGCACCGCTGCTCCCAGTGCGACGACTTCGTCGGGATTGAAGGAACACTTTGGTTCCACACCAAAGAACGAGCGGACAAACGAGTGAACGACATTCATGCGCTTGGCGCCACCCACGAGAATCACGTCGGTAAATTCTTCGGGTGGAATTCGGGAATCACGGACGGCCCGGGCAATCGGACGCGCCAGGCGTTTGAGTAAAGGGTCGACCAGTTCTTTGAACTGGTCCCCGGTGATCGTCAGCACGGGCGAATTCTGATCGATCTCTCCCTGCTGATTGGGGATTCTGATCGCGGCATCGGGCTGGGATGAAAGCGCGCATTTCGCTGCCTCGCATTCCTGCCTGAGCCGGGAGACAAGCAGTGGCTGCTTGATTTCGGCCAATTCCACCTGCATCTTTTGTGCAGCGAGCGCCCAGCTCAGAAGCCGATCATTGAAATCTTCACCACCCAGCATGCTTTCGCCGGCGGTCGATATGATTTCCAGCGTCCCTTCAAAGACTTCCATCGCGGTGACGTCGAATGTGCCGCCACCCAGATCGATGACAATCAATTTTTTCTCGGCCCCTCGATCATGGAAGCCATAAGTGAGGGCGGCAGCCGTCGGTTCGTTGATGATGCGCCTGACGTTTAAACCGGCCAGTTCTCCGGCCTGTTTGGTTGCATTCCGCTGGTGGTCGTTAAAATAAGCGGGAACGGTGATGATGGCGTCATGAACTTCCTGCCCGAGATAGGCCTCGGCGTCCTGCTTGAGAGATTGCAGGACAAGGCTGGATAGTTCAGTCGCGTTAAAAACATGGCCGCCGATTTCGACTTTGCGATCTGTGCCCATCAGTCGTTTAAAGACCCAGGCGCATCGATCGGGTTGCGTAATGCGGGTCTCTTTCGCGGCAGAACCGACGAGGACATGATTATCGGCAGAAATGCTCACCACCGAGGGGGTCAGAAAGGAACCATGCGCGTTCGGAATTAATGTCGGTTGCCCACTCTCGAAAACAGCACATAGTGAATTCGAAGTACCAAGGTCGATGCCAATAATGGGTGTCATAAGTAATCTAACTTCAACTGCGTGCAGATCTCACGCAAATTTACTCGAACGTTGTAACGAATTACCAAATTGTAATCTTTGGTCCAGTCTCTTTCCACAGTCAATTGATGCAACTCAACAAACATTTTGAAGGTGTAGGGCAGCGATTTGAGGTGCCTTTTTTCGTCGAAAGATCGTTTTAGAGACGATATTGATTAACCGGCTCTGGTTCAACGGTAATTGAAGTGAGCAGACACATCTGTCGGCCGTTGAGAGCTGTATGACCGCTGGTAACAGTGTACGGCGATTATGTTATTTTGAACGGTTTATGTGTGAAGGAGACGGATATGCTACATGCACTCGACTGCGATTTGGTTTCACCACGATGATGTTTCAAATCAGTTTGCTTTCTGCAGCCATTCGATGCCTTGTCGAATATTGTCGTAAACGTTTCCTTTCCAGCCGTGACCGCCGGGATATTCGATCAGCGTTGTCCTCACACCTGCTGCAGAGAGTGTATCATAGGCCGTTTTGGCCATCGGGTACGGGCAGACTTTGTCCTCGGGTGAGTGGAGTAGGTAGATACTGCGCTCTTTCGCGTTCTTCAGGTCGGGGAGTTGATCTGGTTTAAAGACAGACATCGCGATCAGCGCCCCGCTGAGGGGTGTCTCTTTCTGAAGCACGGTGGCATAGGCGGCAGGACCTCCCGAAGACCAGGCCAGCAGGTAAATGCGACGGGGATCGATTTTGTGCTGTTTGCTGACATCTTCGATAACCGCCGCGATGAGTTCTTCGGTGGTGAACTTCATCGCGTCTGTTTTACTGTCGGTTGTAGGCCAGACGATGACTTGATCTGTGGTCCACTTTTTTGCGATCGGCTGTGCCAGGAGAAAATCCTCACTGAGCGCGTGCTCGTGAATGCGTTTGACAAACGGGTGAAAGTCCGCCGAACCGTCGCCGCCGGGCAGTACGATCAGGAGGGGACGTGCTTTTCCTGATTCCGTTTTGTCTGAGGAAGGGACCAGCAGATACTGACCAACGCCTGTTCCCGCTTTGACATCGATGGCTTTTTCTGCCTTGTTGGTTTTTTCGGGAGCTGCTTTTGCGGGAGCGGCTGCAGGAACGAATGTGGCTTCGAGATCATCAAACCAGATTTTCCCGGGGCCATAAATTTGCAGCCCGATCCCGATCTGTTTTGTGTTCTCCGGGATGGAGACCACGCCTGAATACTCTTTCCAGTCATGGTTCAAGGGCAGGTCGCCGGCTTGTTCGACGCCAATGAAGCTGACCCATTCATGGCCGTTGTGTTTTCCGTTCGCGTCGAGAAATTGTACGTCCAGAATGGCTTTGGTAACCTGTTCCGCACGGACCTGGGCCGACACGCGCAGCGACGTCTGCTGACCTGTGTAGGGCAGAATCCGATACCATTGAGCGATCGGAAAATAACGTGTTGCGGTTTTTTCGAGAGACAGGCTACGCTCTCCTGTTTTTCCACGTCCCTTGTCGTAAATATACCTCACGCCGGGCAGATTGGCGCCGCGGTTCCAGCCGTCGGGGTCCTTTTTCCCCTCTTCAAAACTGTCTTTCAGCAGCACGTCCGGCTCTGCAGCGAATGCGCCCCCTGTTGTGATTGAGGCGAGAAAAATGATTGCCAATGCGAATCGAGTCAGCTGATTCATGGTTTTTGCCTTTCATTATTGCAAGTTGTCTGCGCGTACCTTTTACGCAGTTAAGCAGTCAGCATTTAAAATTCAGAAATCGGAATTCGTTATCCGTCGTCAAGTTCTTCGTTCGCGGGAGTCAGTACGAGTTCATTTTTTCCCTCTGGAATAACCAGCTGCCTAGTCTGCCAGTCGCAATCGGGAAACCGGACATAAACGGTGAATTGTTCGCCTGGCAGGAAGTGGGGCATCGAAATGGTTCCTGTCTGATTCGACTTTTGAACAATCGGTTTGGCGCTGCAGAAATAGACGCAGTGTTGATTACCGTTCTGGTCAACCCGTTCGAAGGGAAAAGCGCTGACACCTGCGATCGGCGATCCGTCGCGGGACTCAAACCGCAGAACAAACGGCGATGTTTCTTTTAACTGGAAGCGAAACGGTTCCAGAGTTCCCTGGCGCATCGAAATGTATTCTGACTGCAGCAGATGGCCTTCGGCAAGTGCTGCGATTTGTACTTCATAGTCCTGCTCTGGAGGATAGGCGTTTTCGATCAAAAATGTTCCGTCGGCGCGCGTTGTCGCTGTGAACGAGTTCTGCCGGAATCCATTGGGCGGCCAGGTTTTGACGACTGCCAACACATGTGCCGCATTCACCGGTTTGCCACGATCAGTAACGACGGTGCCTCTGATCTCTCCGCTGGTTTCTGCGATTGAATACCCTGATGGAGCGAGCGTAGCGAGATCGGGATTCGTCGTTGATTTGTTACGCGCATAAATCCAGAACAAGAAACCGACGGCACAGATCAATCCCAGCGTCAGGACCTGATGGGTCCGATGCCAGAAAACGTGCCGCGACAGGGAGACGTGACAGCAATCCTGCACGACAGACTTGATGTCACCAAACTGTTCCAGCGCCGTCTGTTGTGATTGCTGTTGATCCATCCCAGCTTCGATCTTTTCTTCCGCGCTGGACGACAGATGAAAGGCGATTTCCTCGCGGATGTCAGTCATCTCTCGATCAGCGTGTGCAATCAGAGGCAGACGCAGATAAGAAAACAGTGTGTGAAACCAGTTGCGAATCATTTTCAGGCCTCCGCAAGATTCGAGTTTAACACCAGACTGATGGCATCAACTAAATGGGACCAGGCCTGGACTTCGGATTTAAGTTGCGTACGACCTGGGGACGTCAGTTCATAATATTTCGCGCGGCGATTACTTTCTGACAGGCCCCATTCCGACTTGATCCAACCGCGCTTCTGCATCCGATGCAAGGCGGGATACAACGAACCTTCTTCAATCAGTAACGCATTCTTGGTCGTAACCTGAATCCACTTGGCAACGCCGTACCCGTGCCGCGGGCCTTCGATCAGGCTCTTCAGGATCAGCATATCCAGCGTGCCCTGCAGTAAATCGGCTTTTCGTTTTTCTGCCATATCAGTCTCCCCATGAATGTCTAGGGAAGAGTATTGCCGTGTTCCCCTAGAATGTCAAGGGGAAAGTTTTCTGGT
>NZ_CALFPF010000471.1 GCF_937919775.1 uncultured Gimesia sp. | reverse complement strand
AGTCAGAATATGGAGCCAACTATTTTAAATGCCGTTGATCAAGTAAATATCAGACAGAAAAAAGTACTGTTTGAAAAAATCAACCGCTACTTTCATGAAGACCTGCAGGGAAAAACAATCGCAATCTGGGGACTCGCTTTTAAACCCAAAACGGATGATATCAGAGAAGCTCCCTCACTGATCCTGATCGATCAACTTTTGAAGGCAGGAGTTAAGTTGAAGGTGCATGACCCGGTCGCCATGGAAAATGTCAGAGCCAGTTATGGCGATCAGCTTTCTTACTTTGATCATCATTACGATACGCTGGAAGGTGCTGATGCCTTAGCCATCGTCACAGAATGGCATGAGTTTCGGCACGCCGATTTTGATTATATCCTGCATAAATTATCAAACCCGGTGATTTTTGACGGTCGAAATTTATACGATCCGGAAAAAATGAAACAAAAAGGAATTGAGTACTTCGGAATCGGTCTCAGTTCATCAAAGCAGAGGATTTGATTCACCCCAAAGTGGAATCGCTGGCACACACAATCAGAAACTTCTATAATTCTGCTGGACTGAAAAACATCAGCAGCTCAAATGTAATTGCTTGAAGCAGATCGAAAGAAATAAAATGGACCACGAACTCAAAGACAAATGCAAAGGAATCATGGATCGCATTGTAAAATTACGAGACTCTCTTTGACTATGCTGGCAAGAAGAACAGAACTGCTAAAATCAATGAGCTGATGGGCGCAGCCGGTTTCTGGGATAACCAGGAAAAAGCGCAGGAGCTGGTCCATGAAATGCGACAGCTTCAACTAATTGTAAAACCGTTAACAGAATTGGTCAAAGGCGCAGAAGATCTTGAGGTTTTGCTGGAGTTTATCGAAGAAGAAGGAAGTGAAGACAGCATTCCCGAACTTTCCGCCACTGCTGAAAGACTGGAAACATCACTAGAACAACTTGAACTTCAGGCAATGATGTCAGCTCCCGAAGATGGCTCAGCCGCCTACCTCAGCATCCAGGCAGGAGAAGGGGGAACCGATTCTTCTGACTGGGCAGAGATGTTATTGCGCATGTATTTGCGTTGGTGTGAACGTAGAGGGTTCCAGGTTGAGCTACTTGACCGATCGGACGCAGAAGAAGCAGGAATCCGGAACGCCACCATTCGCATTGAAGGTGACTACGCTTACGGTTACCTGAAGGGGGAAACGGGGAATCACCGTCTCATTCGAATCAGTCCTTTTGACTCCGCCGGACGACGACATACTTCCTTTGCAGCCGTTGATGTCTCTCCTGATATGGGAGAAATCGCGGAAATCGAGATCAACTGGGATCAGGATATCCGTGAAGATACTTACCGGGCCAGTGGCGCGGGAGGGCAGCATATTAACAAAACCGATTCTGCCATCAGATTGACTCACCTGGCTTCAAACGTCGTGGTTCAATGCCAGAATAATCGCAGCCAGCATAAAAACAGGGCAGAGGCCCGTAAAATGTTAAAAGCAAAACTGTTTCAGATCGCACAGGAAAAGCGGAACGCTGAACTGGCTGCCAAGCGGGGAGGAAAATCGAAAATCGGATTCGGCGGCCAAACCGTACGTAATTACGTTTTACATCCGGATCAGTATGTCAAGGATGCCCGCACCGGATATAAGGCTGGTAATCCCGGACCGATTCTGGACGGGGATCTGGACGGTTTCCTGGAATCATTTCTCCGCTGGGGAATGACAGGCGACTAGACACAATCACAAAATACATGCCCGTTTTCAAACTCACATACCGGGGAGAACACAATGCCGCAGAGAACCGTCAATTTCGTAGTTGTTATTGCCTTGTCTGCATTTTTCCTGACCAGTTGTCTGAAAGTAGAGCATCCTTCTCCTTCAGCCAAATCAAACGCAGAACCGCAATCAGGTGAGGCTGCTTCTAAAGAAGAAATAGAAAAATCAGTAGAACCTGCCGAGGATGTGATCCCTGAGACAGGTCTGACCGCTGAAGAAATTGAAGCGGGCTGGATCGCATTATTTGATGGTCATAGCCTGTTTGGCTGGAAGGCCAATAACGATGTGAACTGGCTCGTTGAACAAGGTGTCATCAAAGCCGACACGGGAAAACCGGGATTGTTACTGACCACTTCTCCTTTCGCTGACTACGAACTGAAATTCGATTTCCGATTGACCCCTGAAACAAATAGCGGTCTTTTCCTTAGAACGGTTTTTGACCCGAAAGACCCTACAAAAGACTGTTACGAACTTAACCTTTGTGACCAGAAGACTGAATATCCTACGGGAAGTTTAGTCGGCCGCAGTAAAATTCAAAAACCGGTCCCGGCCAGCCAGGAATGGCAATCATTTGTAGTACGACTGGAAGGTTCAGAAATCCAGGCATCACTCAATGGGAAAGAAGTTCTGAATTTTAAAGATACATCGAACCATCAACGAAAGATTGGTTTCATTGGCCTACAAAAAAATGAGGGTGTGGTTGAGTTTCGAAATATCTATTTAAAACCACTGCGGATGTCGACCATCTTTAATGGCGTCGATCTGGCAGGCTGGCGCGTTGTCCCCGGATCACAGAGCACATTTGAAGTTGTCGACGAAACGATTCATGTGACTGCTGAAAAGCAGGGCTATCTGGAAACTGAAGAAACCTGGGACAATTTTCTCTTTCAGGCAATGGCAAAATCAAATGGTACTGCGTTAAACAGCGGTTACTTTTTTCGGGCGATCAAGGGTTCTGAAAGCGGTATGGCTAATGGATACGAAGTCCAGATCCATAATGGAATTAATGACAATGATCGCACCAAGCCGGAAAACGCTGGAACCGGTGCGATCTTCAGAAGAACAGAAGCCAGGCGTGTTGTCTCGAATGATCATGAATGGTTTACTACGACACTTTCCGCTTACGGCTCACATATTGCGGTTTGGATCGACGGTTATCAGGTTACAGACTGGGAAGACACCAGGAAACCGGATGAAAATCCTCGCAAAGGTCTCCGTTTGAAAGCAGGCCATATCAGTCTGCAGGGGCATGATCCCACCACAGATCTGAATTTCAAAAATCTGAAAGTCAGCACGCTCCCTGCGGAGACACCTTGATCTTCAAAACACACTCGATTGCCTGAAACAACTCCCGCTCGGGAGCGACTTTACAAACAACTGTTTCCAAGCCCAGCAATCTGGCAGTTGAAATCGTTTCGGGGTGAGCCAGCCCCATCACCCCCATCATCGGTGGAATGAAAGTTTGCGAAGCCAGATGATTCTCGACCAGTTCCCAGGGATCCAGATCATAAATCAACAGATCGGCTTCGTTTTGCTGGGCCCCGCTTGCAATGCACCCTCCCCAGGAAATAATCATTTCTTTCAGCATGTCCTGGTAGGCACGATCCCCTGAGTTCACTCCGATCAGGGGAGAGCCCCCTGCAGAACTCAACTGGAACGACTCGGCAGCCACTTCAAACTGAAAGATCTCATCGCGTCCTGCAGTCAGGGGAAATGCTTTCTCTGCCCCCTGTATAATGCGCCATTCCTGCTGGATGCGAGCACAGGCACAGCGCGCAGGAACACGGATACTGAGCGGCCAGACATTTCGGGCTCTTCCATCTGATTCACACCAGGCCCCATAGCAACAGACAAAGCGGCTGATTGGATAACGGCTGATCAGATCATTCAACTCATGTGAAGAGAATTCATCCGGCCAGTTTTGGCAGATAATGATTAATTCCGGAAACACAACCTCTGTGGGAACCGTAGCCAGACGCCCCGAATGAAAAACTCGTGTATCCCCACAGATTTTGCTTACCGCATCCAAAACAGAGCTCATTTCGCGTGTTTGCGAGTATCCAATGATCAGCACACTCTTCTGTCTGGGATCAGTCATAGGTCTATTTTCTTATCTAAATCTGCAGTCAGAGAGCGGGCTTTCTCGCTGTTTTATACCCTAAACTGCCTGTATTGGAAAAGATC
>NZ_CALFPF010000470.1 GCF_937919775.1 uncultured Gimesia sp. | reverse complement strand
CGGGTAGGAATGACCAGCCGACTTTGTGTACCTGTTTGCGTTTTGATCAGAATCTGGGCCCCGAATGCATTATGGCTGGAAAGCGGAGTAGGGCCTTGATTTTCCTGTTTGGGATTACTTGTGAGCTGGAAGCGTACCCAGTGGTGGCCCGTCTGTTGATCGTTCCTGAGCAGCCTCGGTATTTTTCCGGCTGTCATGATCAACAGATCGAGATCGCCGTCATGATCGATATCTCCGAAGGTGGCCCCGCGACCGACCAGGGGGCGCACAAAATCGGAACCAACCAGCGATTCACCTAAAGGCACAAATTCCGTCGCATGTTGTGCACCGCAGTTCCAGAATAGTTGAGGCGCCTGTTCGTAGTGCTGCCGTTCCTGCACGATGTTGATGTCTTCTTCCAGATGTCCATTCGCCGAGAACAGATCGAGTCGTCCGTCGAGGTCGGCATCGAAAAAGAAAACGCCGAAGGTGAGCGCCAGCCGCGTTTGAGGACCAAGCCCGTTCGAGACGGCTTCATCAATAAACTGCATCTCTTTACCGGGAGAGGTATAGAGGGCCGTCATTTCATTGGCAAAGTTGCCGATTGCGATTCCTAAAGTATCATCGTTACGAAAGGTTGCGATATCGATGCCCATTGCACCGCGTGCATTCCCCTCCATGTCAAACGCGACTCCGGAAATCGCGCCCATTTCGCTGAATGTGCCATTCTGTTGATTGCGAAACAGGAAATTTTGAACGGTGTCGTTGGTGATGAAGATATCGAGATAGCCATCCTGGTCAAAATCGTAGAAATTCAAGCCCAGCGATTTGGCCAGGGGGACGCCGGTGCCGGATGTGAAAATTTTCAAGCCGGCTTGCTCAGACACTTCGGTAAAACTGCCATTACCCTGGTTCTGGTAGAGCAGGGGAGGGACGCCGTTAAAGTTTTGTGGGCGACCGTAAGCGCGAATTCCCCCTTTCAGTGTGAAGTTCTGTGCGCGGTCAAAGTCACGCGTCCATTCCACATAGTTGCAGACGAGTAAATCCAGATCCCCGTCACGGTCATAGTCAAACCAGCCGCAACTGGTACTCCAGAGTTGCTCGGGACCACCTACGCCGGCTTGTGTTGTGACATCAATAAATCGAGTTCCTTCGTTCTTGAACAGCCGATTGGTTCCCAACGCAGAAATAAACAGATCAACGCGACCATCATTATCGTAATCTCCACAAGCCACGCCCATGCCGTAAAGTGAAACATTCAAACCCATGTCGGCAGTGACATCTTTGAATTTGCCTGTACCGTCATTCTGGTATAAAGCCAGGGATGAGGTTGTCTCCTTTTTTTGCTGTGATCGACTCCAGGGCCAGTCCTGCGAGCCGACCAGCAGCAGATCCTGATCGCCGTCATTATCATAATCGAAAAATGCAGCCCCGCCTCCCATCGTTTCGGGCAGCAGTTTTTCTCCGGCAGCGCCGCTGTTGTGAACGAAATCAATGCCTGCTGCCTGGGTGATGTCGGTAAAGGGGATTTTAGGAAGCGCGATTTCTTCGACCTTACGTGCTTCAGGTAAAGTCAATGGTGTTTCCTTCACGATTTCTTCAGGCTGGTTGAGTCGGGTCATGATAAAGATCGTTCCCCCGACAATCGTGAAGACTGTCATGACTGCCAGGGAATACCAGAAGGCACGCCCGATGGATTCATCGTTTTGTTCAGATTCCTCTTCCAGTTCCGGATCCAGGTCGGCACGGTTTTGATCTGCCATGTGATTATCCTTATTTATTTTCATCCGAACTCCCGGTCCCTGTCAAAGGGGGGATATCGTCTTTTTATGGTTTAACGGTTTTGTTGAGTGAGTAAATCACGGGATGTTCGGCTGCATGATTGGCTGCCGGGTATTTTTCGCGGGCCTTTCGCTCAGAGAGTCCTCGGGCCGTATCATCGACTTTATACTTCTGGTGCAGATTGCGATGCTGCTCTGCGAGTTTCGGTTGCTCCAGTTGATCGTAAATCAATGACAGGCTGTAATGGGCAGTGACATCTTCCGGGTCCAGGACGAGCGTCTTTTGAAACTGCTCCACTGCCTGATTCAGAAGTTGATCGCGCTGTTCCCGATTTTCTTTCGTGCGGTACCGCTTGGCCTGATCAAACAGGTTTTGCCCCAGATCATTGATTACCACATAATCTTTGCTGAAGTCAAATCCGCGACGCGTACGCTCTTCCGTCTGATCTTCCAGAACACTGCGGAAATTGCGTTCCGCCTCTTCCAGATGTCCCTGTTGCTGATTTACCTTGCCGCTCAACCAGGCGAGCGTCCAGGGAGGGGCCGGGGGATCGGTAAAAGACGCGGCTTTTTGCAGAATCTCAACGGCATCCTGTAATCGTCCTTCACGGAAGTAGACGCGGGCGAGATTTAGCGAGCCATCATAGCGGCCGAGTTGATCGACTTGTTGAAATGCTTCCGCAGCCTGTCTCAATTCAGCTTTGCCTTTCAGGAACAAGCCGATTCCATAATCGTTCCAGCGTTGCCATTCCGGAATCTCAACCTGCTTGTTTTCAATTTCGGCTGTGACCCCTTCCACGGGAAAGGTGATCGTGTCAGAAGCGATTGTGGTAATGGGCAGTGTATTAATATAGGGGACTCCCTGTTCCTTCCAGGAGAGTTTTTGCCCTTTGGATTCGAGAGAGGACGCCACGAACTGCATGTAATGAGTATCGAATTTTCGGTACTGCAATTTTGCTTCAATGGTGACAGGAGCCGTTAAATCTTTGGGCAGATCCAGTTCATAATGAATGGTTTGTCCTGCACCCGGGGGCATCTGATTATTATACAGGGCAACAAAAATATCCTGTGCATTGCGGCGGTCGATGCGATTTCCCTCGCGGTCAATCACAAACGCATTTACGAAATGGGACCAGGGATCAACGGTGCCGTCGTTCTCCTGCGAACCGCTGCGGCCGATGATCCGGTCGCCACTTTTCACGGTCACATCCAGCCAGATTTCATTCGAGTCGGCTGTTCCCTGTGTGAAATGATGACCGACTTTTAATGTGCGGAGGACCGTTTCCAGCAGATATTTGTTTCCCGGTTTTAAAACGGGAACTTCCGGACGTAATGGTGCGATCAATTTACCATCGATGCTGCCTTGCTCTTTGATACCGAAGAAATCGACGCGAAGATTATCTTTGAGAAATGCCTGATGGACGGCGACCGTCTCCGGATCATTGCGTAGTGCGGCAATGCCCGTGTTCGCTGCCGGAAACAGATGGTTGTGGACACTGAGTTCTTTCGAAGCATAAAAATGTCGGGCACCAAAGTCATTGGATGTTTTGGCAGGCATGTGACACTTGTTGCAGTTCTCCTGTGCTTGCGGCGGATAATAAAAGCTTCGCGCCCCATGACCGGAAACACCACTCAGTAAAAAAGAATCATAATGGTTTTGGCCGCGCAGGAATTTGTATTGATTGAGTTCTTTGGGCAAATGAACTTTATGACAGGAGCCACAGAATTCCGTTGATTTGTGCAAGTCCTTTAAAAACGTTTTTTTGTGAAACGCGGGCTTGGCTTTGACCAGTTGATTATTCACCCATTGCAGAAACGGGTTGTCACTGTAAGCAAAGGGATAATGTATCGGTTCTTCAATCGTATAGTCGCTGTTGCCACGCACGCTGTTGACGTTCGTAATCGCGTGACAGGTCGTGCAGGTGATTCCTGCCTGGGAAGTGATATGGTTGATGTCATCAAAATTGGGGTCATCAAACGCGCCGCTGAAGAAGGGAACCGGGTCATGACAGCCCGCACAGAAACGGGACGCCTGCAGATTGCCATCACGTTCGAAAGAAACTTTGCGCGTTTCTCTGACGGATGCCAGGTAAGCGGGATTATTAAATGAACTGATATGATGGACGCTGTTTTTCCAGTCGGCATGAGTATCCGGGTGACACTTCTGACAATAGTCATCCATCATCAATGCCTGTGCGGGAATGAAATCGCCAGTCGAAGTGCGTGCCAGTGATGGAAAGAAATATTTTTCTCCCGACGCAGGGCCCACGACGTTCCACTTGCGGGGATCAGACGAATGGAACATCAGCATGCCGACGACCATGGCGGTGATTACACCGAGATAAGAGATGCCGGCCTTCCAGTGGATTTTCGGGCCCACCAGACGATGCAGCCAATACAGCCAGAGAGCGAAAACCGGGGAAAGGACGTGGCACCAGTAGGTCAGGGAACGTGCGGTCGGGTTTTTTAAGTCGAAAGAGCCGATCCGCATTAACAGAATGCCGGAGATTAATAGCAGGCAGGAAGTAATAAAGAGTCCATAGCCCACGCGTACCGCGCGGCGGTTGAGGCGGTTCTTTGTATTATAAATGTGAACAACGCCAAACAGGATAAATGGAGCCAGCAATATCAGACCCAGAATCAGATGCGCCAGAAACATGTATTGGTAAAACCAGTTTTCCAGTGTTTCGCCACTCCACTTGTCATAAACGGTAATACTCACCAGATAGATGGAGTTGGCGCCCAGTAAGGCGACCAGAAAGAAAAGCAGATATAATACTTTACGCAATTTGGGACCAACTGCGCGGCGGACAATGCGGCGTGGCTGTGATTCAACCACAGGGGAATCGGAGGATGCCATAATGACGATAGATCCTGCAAAAGATGGCTGTAAACAAAGCCTGTATCATCAAAAGCACTGAAGGGGCGCACGCGCGTACCTGAAATCAAAAGAAGTGCATGATGACAAGCTTCATGAAACGACAGAGACAAAGTTTCTGTAACAAGAACGTTTCAGGAGCCAGAGATCTGTGGAGGTCGATCAATGCGTTGCCGATGATCACCCGGCAGAATCAATGTCTGATAACCGGTTGACTCAGACTGCGGAACCCGACGAGCAACCGTTTCAAAAACGAGAGAGCAGGCCGGCTTTAAAGAGGTAATGACAATCAGAGGGGATTCCGGCGCAGGATCGGGCCGGTGATTCTGGCATTGGGGACCCGTGCAGGGCGATTTTTGTGGTGTCTGATCCGGGGGTAGTAACAGATCACCGGGGGTATTTTCCTGCTGACCTGCATGAGACAGGTAGTCACCACAGGTGGCGTTCGCAGTTTGATTTGCCATCAGAGTCAATACGCACACCGCGCCTGCCATTAGCAGGAAACGTAGAGCGGATTGTTGATACGATCGATCTGGCATGGAAATTACTACGATATGAACCCGCGAAAAAGCAACAGAGTCTGATAGTTAAGTATCAGATAATCCTTATCAATATATACGGAAGCGTATTCAATTCCGAGCAAAAAATATTGATCCCGGCGATTTTGTCCATTTTTGAGAACATCTGATCTGTCTTTCGTTCAGGCCGAATGAATTGGGGGTTGACGAATTTTCCGATTCCGAAGACACTTTTACGACGTTTAGTCCTGATTACGGTCTAAACGGGGGGTAAGAAAAGCAGGGAAGCTTGAGGAATCGAATCATGTTTAATTGGCGAATGTTGAGGTATCGACTGGAATATCTGATATTCCGTACGCTGGTCTGTGTGGTGCGATCATTGCCAGTCAGGGAGTCGGTGGCGGTGGCGAAATGCCTGGCATTCGTCATTCATTATTGTCTGCCTCGCAAGCTGACCCGCTATCAAGTCGCGGCTGAAAATTTACGGACCGCGTTTGGAGAGGAACTGTCTGAGAAAGAAATTGAACAAACCATCTACCGGATGTGGGTGCATCTCTTTCGGATGGTTGTAGAAATCATCCAGTTACCTCGCAAGTTGCATCGTGGAAATATCTTTGATGTGATGGAATTCGATTATCCGCCGGAATTGATTACCGCGTTATGTTCCGGGAGACCCGTCATTCTGCTGAGTGGTCATTATGGTAACTGGGAAATCGCGGTCTCAGTGTTTGGTCTATTCGGTTTTCCGATGGGAGTCGTCGCTCGTGAACTGGATAACCCTTTTCTGAATCAATGGTTTGAGAAATTCCGACAGCTCACCGGACATCGGGCGATGGCCAAAAAAGGGGGCTACGATGATATGATTGCCACGATTGAGCGTCGAGGTCATCTGGCATTACTCGGCGATCAGGATGCCGGGAAGCGGGGATTGTTTGTCGACTTTTTTGGCAAGCCTGCTTCCACTTTCAAATCCATCGCTTTATTGGCTCTGGAGTACCGGGCGTATATTTGCGTCGGTTATGCCCGCAGACTGCCCGACCAGTTCGAACGTAACCAGTGGGTCAAATTCGAACTGGGCTGCGAACAACTGATCGATTCCACGTTATGCGTCTCGAATGATCCCGTTGGTGAGATTACGCAGCAGTTTACGACTGCATTGGAAAAGGCCGTCCGTAAGTCGCCAGAACAGTATTTCTGGGTCCATCGCCGCTGGAAAAGCGAACCGCGTGTGCGAGAGAAAAAGCAGCGTCAGGCAGAATGCATTCCGGAAAAAAAAGCAGCCTGAATTGATTCAAACGCTTAACTCTACTACAACGTGAGACAGAGACTCGATTCTGGAGATTCTGACCTGGGATTCAGATCGGATGAACTGTCTGCTTGTTGGTCCGCTGTTTTTCCGGTCTGGTTTCACTTTGATGGCAGCGGGTTGATTCTGCCTGATCTGGGGCATGACTTATTGTAGGGACCTGTGAAAAGAGGCACCAATGGGAAAAAAAGTGCGGATTGCGGATGTAACAGAGGTGCCCGAGGGATCAGCGGGAGAGTTTGTCGCCGAAGAGCGTGTCATCGCATTATTCCATGTGGATCAGCAGTATTATGCGATGGATGGAGTCTGTCCTCATGCAGGAGGCCCCCTGGGAGAGGGGAGTTTAACTGGTAGCGTTGTGACTTGTCCTTGGCATGGCTGGCAGTTTGATGTGACCACAGGAAAACATTGTCTGAATGAGCGTTTGTGCCATCCCACCTTTCCGGTCTCTGTGGAAGAGGATGGTATTTACATCGAATTGCCCGAGTAAGATCCTGATAAAAAGAGTTCTGTAAAGCGATATGAAAAATTGTAAGGCTGTTATTTTTGATTGTGATGGTGTTCTGGTTGACAGTGAGACGCTGGGAAACCGTGTTCTGGCGGAAATGATTACCGATATCGGTTTTCCGTTGTCTCCCGAGCAGGCGGTTCAACAATTCAAGGGGGGAAAACTGGCCGACTGTCTGGCAGTTGTCGAACATCAGATGGGAGCAAAGTTACCGGCAGATTTTGCCGCTCAGGTGCGGGCTCAGATGGCAGACGTTTTCCAGACAGAATTACAGGCGATTCTGGGAGTCCGGGAGGCACTGGAGTCGATTCCTGTGACCAAGTGTGTTGCCTCGAATGGTCCGGAAGAAAAGATGGCACTCACATTGAAGATTACGGATTTGCTGCATTACTTCGATGGACGTATTTATTCTGCTTACACTTTGGGGGTCTGGAAACCGGAACCGGATCTCTATCTGTATGCCGCCTCTCAGATGGGATTTCATCCGGAAGAATGTGTGGTGATCGAAGACAGTCATCTCGGAGTTCAGGCGGCCGTTGCTGCGGGCATTCCGGTACTCGGATATGCCGACCACAGTTCACCAGAAGAACTGGAGGCTTTAGGGGCAAAAACATTCCGTTCCATGCACGAACTTCCGGCTCTACTCGGCTTTTGATCTGACATTTCCTGTAACAGATTGAAATCAGCCCCACCGCTGCCCGGCAAAGATTGCTGTTTGAATTTCTCCGCGTGGCTTCAAAGCGCGAAAATCGCCGATCGACTGGTAATTCTTACATCTCTGATTTCAGACTGGGTAAACTGAACAAACCTTGCAGTCGATAAAATTAAAAAAAACTGAACTTTTCGGTCAAGATGCCAAATTGTTTAAGCCGATACTAATCATGAGGTCGGAGTGAATTCCGACTTTGAGTATGTTCAGTCTTATCTAAAGGTTTTTTGTCTGCAGGGAAATGCCTCTGCCTGGCTGTGGATTCAGCCGGTCAAAAAATCAGCGAGTTCGATATAGGAAGGATCCTCCATGCAACATCGGCTTCGAATATTCACAGGTGAAGAAGAAACGCTCGAACAGAATGACCGTCTGGTTAATGTTCGGTTTGGGGAAATTGCAGACGCCTTAGCAGAAGCAGTTTATTATCGTCGCACATGGATTTCTGATTTTTCAGAAGACGAAGTAAAAATCCCCACAGATTTATATGCAATTCTGACAGCCTACAGTCATCTCCGCCCGGGCGCCTGATGGTCACAAGGCCTTTATCTCAGAAGTTTTTAATCAGCGCACTGGTTGTCTTGGGACTTTACCTGATCATCCTGGGCGCACAGCGGTTTTATGAACATTATCAGGTGAAGCAGATCTCGCTTGAGTTTGTCCAAGCCCTGGAAACAGGGAATGAAGCACAGATTCGCGGTCTGCTTACACCTGAAAAAGCAGATCTGGCAGCGAAACTGAAACAGGATTCGCAAGATCATTTCTCAAAAATCGATTATCGATTTCTTGATGTTCAAGTCACGGGAGGCACCGCGCAGGTCAGTATCCAGATTCAGAAAAATGGATACGCCATCAAACCCGATATTCATCTGCTTCGAAGTAAGACAGGGGTCTGGAAGGTTGACTCCATTACCCAGGCCAAGGTTGATCCACTCTGGTATGACCAGGAAGATCGGGTCTATCGGGAAAAATTAGTCAAAGAAGATGTGCCACCGGCTGAAGTACAGGGACGCGTCCTTGCAAAAGAGTTAGCTCGTGCTTTAAATACAACAGTCGAGGAAGCTCCCAGGGATCAGGCTGGTCCCTGACGAGGACTTGTTCTTGAAAAGCACGTTTTTTTCTTTCCTGCGAGGTCAGCATGTCTGAGAGGCCCTTAATTTCCAAACGCGCATTGCAGATCTGGAATGCGGGAGTGAAGGCCGTCAATTCAGAAACGCTCGTTCGCAATGCAATCCAGGTCACGGATAAAGCACTGACTGTTTGCGGTCACTCGATCTCCCTGCACGGGCATGAAAAGTTGCTCGTGGTCGGTGCCGGCAAAGCAGGCAGCGGTATGGCAGCGGGGGTTGAAGCAGCACTCAAGGGCTCTAATCTCGAAACGCGAACCTCCGGTTGGGTGAATGTTCCAGCCGATTGTGTCAGGCCTTTGTCACACATCCATCTCCATCCTGCTCGACCTGCCAGTCTGAATGAACCGACGGCTGAGGGAGTCTCCGGTTCACAGCAAATTCTTCAGAAAATCTCCCACCTGAATCAGAATGATCTCTGTCTGGTACTCATCTCAGGGGGAGGAAGTGCATTATTGCCAGCGCCTCTGCCTCCGGTGACGCTGGATGACAAACAGTCTGTCACTCGTTTGTTGATGTCATCCGGGGCCACCATTCAGGAATTGAACTGCGTCCGCAAACAGATTTCACAGATCAAAGGAGGCCGGCTCGCTGAGGCTGCGACCTGTGGGACTTTAATTACGTTGATCATTTCAGATGTGATCGGCGATCCTCTCGATATCATTGCTTCAGGACCAACCGTTGCGGATTCTTCCACGCCTGAGGCAGCAGCGGAAATTCTGCGACGTGTTGTGAAAGATTCGCACCAGGTGCCGGACAGTGTCTGGAATGTATTAAATGCCGGGCAAAATCCTTCCGCAAAACCCGAGCGTTCCAGGCGTGCATCGGTCATAAATCAGATCATTGGCAGTAATGCGACCGCCCTGGAAGCAGCGAAACAAACAGCCCGGGAGCTGGGTTACGAAATCTATACCATGGGATCAGAAAATGAAGGGACCGCCGCCGCCACAGGAAGAGAACTGGCGGAACTTTGTCTGAAAATCCGTAATGACACAGGACCTGTTTCCAGACCGGCTTGTATCCTGAGCGGAGGCGAACCCGTGGTCGATTTATCCTCGACCCAAAATCCGGGCAAAGGAGGGCGGAATCAGGAAGTGGTACTGGCTGCAACGCAGCGTCTGTGGCATGAAGCGATTTCAAATTTCTGTATTCTGTCCGGGGGAACAGACGGTGAGGATGGTCCCACTGATGCAGCAGGCGGAATCCTGGATTTCGAGATTCTACAACGCGCACACGCGCTGCAGCTCGATCCGATTGGTTTTTTGAAAGACCACAATTCCTATCCGTATCTTGCCCAGGTGGATGGTTTGTTGAAAACGGGGGCCACACAAACCAATGTCATGGATTTGCGAGTTGCTCTGGTAGAATGAAGTTGTCATAAGTCCGACCGAAGCGCAGACTAAATGGCAAATGACGGAGCTTGCAGTTCTTCTTTGGATACGGCGCGGACGACATGCACGTCCTCATAATCCGACAGGTTTGTCAAATGATTCATTCCATTCTGTTCCAGAACCTCAACGATCGGATTGTCATAATGAATCCGGTTTGTCCGGATCACAATTGCCAGTTGTCCGTTATTAAGTTCAACGAGAGAACCAACAGGGTAAAGGGAGATCGACTGCAGCAGCGCCCGCACAGCATTGCGATCATATTTCCCCTGTGCAGCGCCATAGACAAGTTTCTCGGCAGCCTGATAGGGAAGCAGGCCTGTTTTATTGGGTCGAGTTGAGACCAGGTCAATAAATTTATCTGCCACAGCCGCTATTTTGGACAGTGGATGGATCTGATTGCTTTTTTGTCCTCGCGGATAGCCTGATCCATCACAACGTTCGTGTATCTGATAAGCGATGATTTTTGAAATCGTGGGAATTTCGTGTACCTTGCTTAATAGATCAAAAGTAATAATGGGATGTTTTTTCAGCTCCACATATTGAATGGGATTCAGAGGCTCATTACTCCAGAGCGCTTTGGAATCGATTCGGTTCATTCCGGTATCATGCAACAGGCAACCAATGGCAAGGTGAATCAGCTTTTCCCGACTGAGACCGAGTTGTGTGCCAATGGCCATTGCCAGACTCGACATCTGCAAGCCGTGCCTGCAGTAATTCCCGTCATCAATGGGCGTGATTCCTTCCAAAACGAAAAGATCCATGTCTTGCGCCATCTGAGAGAATGAAATATTGGTAATATCATAAATCTGTGGCATGCTGATGCGTCTTGTTACAAGCAATTGCCTGTAAATGTCATCGGTAATTTTCGTTAAGACCGCGAATTGTTCCCGATACTGATTTTTCATCGCAGGCGAGTAACTGGTTGCCTGAACCGGCCTGATTTCATGCAGAAAAGAGCTGGTCTGGATTTGCCAGGGTGAATCCGTTCGCTTCGAATCTGCTTCCTGTTTTTGTGAAGCCGCATACGCAGATTGCAACTGGTTTTTTCTGCGCCTGTTTTCCACAGCCGAATTGGTTTGCGAATTTTGACTCTCACCCGGGGCAAGCGTCAGGTTGATCAAGTCCCGTTCATGAACCCGCACGCTGCGAATGCCGCGTCTTTTTAAGTTCTCAATCGTTCCTTTTGTGATGGTTTTACCACTGGCCAGCAGCAGGATATTTTTTTCGCTGTCACCATCATAAATCGGAGCCTGTAATTTGACTCCCATACGGATTCGGTCAAGATTCAGCGAAGTGTATTCACTGGGTTTCGTGTTGACTGATTGAGCAACCATAAATATTGGGGCCGATGTTCTATAATTACTGACATTTACTTTGTTAGGTAAATCGACTTCATGACGCCTCACAATAATCTGAACCAGCCGGTGAGTGTGAACCGTCTGGGAGAGAGAAGGAATAATGAAATCTAGGTCAGATAAAGCGTTAGAACAAACGGTAAGCCCGTTGCAGGCGACAGCCCGGGTACTTCAGACCGAAATCCTGACTGATCTGGCGATTGTACCGATTTTAGCGGAAATAAATTTACACTGCTTCAAGGCGATTATCCGCGTCCCTGCTGATAGAGGGCAGTCAGAAATTCTTCGATGCTCTTGAATTTTTTCCCCTCGGCGGCGACGGTTTCGACTTTCGCACGTGCTTCTGATGCCGAATATCCCAGGCTGAGTAAAGCTTCGTAAGCTTCGCCGTAGACATCGGTACTGGCCTCGTCGGCGGGAAATTCTTTCGCGACGATGAGTGCAAATTTCGCCATCTTACGCCTGAGCTTGGCGACAATTCGTTCTGCCACTGCGGGGCCAATTCCGGGAAGCGTTGTCAGTTGCTTGAGGTCATTTTCTTCGATGGCAGTCGCGACTTCTTTTACGGGGCGCACCATCGCTCGCAATGTTTTTTTGACACCAACTCCGTCGACCGAGCAGACCAGCTCAAAGAACTCCCGTTCGGCATGACTTGTGAAACCGATCAGGCGGGGAGTGAGCCTCCCTTTCTGTGGATTGCCTTCGATGTACTCGATTGTTTTGAGACTGACTTCTTTGCCAATCAGAGGTTGCAGCTGACGGCGGACAAATTCGGGAATGTAGACCTGATAATCAAAGGCTCCAACCGAAATAATGGCCTCGGTTAAACTGAGTTCATTAAGTTCGCCGCGAATATTTGTAATCATGGTTGCTCGATTAGGATGTTGACTTGTGAATTCACCTGTCAGAAGCAGGTAACGCGAATAGAATGGTAATGACATAAGGCGGCAGCAAAGGCATCTGCCACATCATTAGGTTCGAGGATGGTTTTCAGACCAAGCTCTGTTTTGATGGCATGTTGTATCTGCTCTTTGGAAGCGCGACCGCTGCCTGTGATCAGTTTTTTAATCTGAGTCGGTGTATAATGCACCACCGGCACGCCGGCATCATGTGCCGCGTATAAGATGGCGCCCCGGGCATGCGCCATGATGATCGAACTCTTGGGAAACTTGGGAGTCGTAAAAACCTGCTCGATCACCATCACATCCGGACGGTATTCTTCAATCACTTCCCGGATTCCCGAGCCGATTTCATGCACGCGGGCTGCGAGATTAGAGTCCTGATTCGAGCGTATAATTCCCCCTTCACAGAGGACGGGGCGTTTTAAAGAATACTCCAGTAAAGCGTAACCCGTGCGGTTGAGCCCCGGGTCGATTCCCAGAAAACGAGTGGGGGTGGTTAACTCTTCATCATCCATTGTCGAGTTCAAATGCATGTTCGGTTCTTCGATCAATCTTCTGATCTAACAATAATCGTATTAACCACGGCGCCACAAGCTGCCTTCCGGGCGATCTTCTACGGTGATCTTGCAGGCAGCCAGACCATCGCGGATTTTATCAGCAATACCCCAGTTTTTGCTGGCGCGGGCATCTTTGCGAATTTCCAGTACCAGCTCCATCAGTTGATTCACCAGCCCGTCATCGGCCCTCTGTTCTTTTGCAGGTGGCTTGCGAAAAACGCCCAGCAGGTTTGATAACTCTTTCAGCAGGCCAGCGCCTGTTTTTAAAGCTTCCACAACGGGCTGATTCTGTTTTCCCTCTCCATCCAGATGTTGTGCATGAATTAATGCATTGAGT
>NZ_CALFPF010000469.1 GCF_937919775.1 uncultured Gimesia sp. | reverse complement strand
AATGGCATCTGGCGTTTCTTTTCCCAGTAGCAGGCCAAAGTGGCGGAGGCAGCGCGGAAGGGCTTGCTGAAATACGAAAAAGATGATCGCGAGCCCTTTCCCGATATCTACCGTTTATTTGAAGGCAAAATCACTCCCGAGAAAATTCTGGAGAATATCCAAAAGGCAGATCTGAATGCAGAGGAACAATCCAAACGGCTGTTTTATGCCTATCTCTATATCGGTTTGAATGAGTCACTGCAGGGACGAAAAGATGCCGCGCGTTCCTATCTGCAGAAAGCGGTCAAAAATGAATGGGGCCCCGGCGCCGGATTTGGACCGAATTACATGTGGCATACCGGCCGGCTGGAGCTACAATTACTCTTTAAGCCGGAACCGACCGAATAAGTTTTCCGCCAGCACACCGATTCGCTAAAAAATCAATCTTACTTTGGTATTTGAATGGATATTGTGAATATGAAATGGAGCCTGCCCTCAAGTAGTTTTGTCTTGTTTTTCTGTCTGCTTTCTTTGATTTTCGTTCAGGAAAACCGCGTTTTGGCGCAGGAGAAAAAAGCAGAACCGGCCGCGCTTTCCGAGCAGGAAAAAAAAGAAAAAGCGTTAGAGCATGCTAAGAAGGGGCAGGAATTTCTCAAACAGAAATACTGGAAAGATGCGGCGGCGGAATTCGAAAAAGCGGTCGAATTACAGCCGAATCATAGTGTTTTGCATTATCTGCTGGGCGTCAGTTATCTGGAAAATTCCGAAGCCAGCAAAGGCTGGGTGGAATTTCGGAAAGCGGTTTTACTCGACCAGACGAATCAGCGGGCCGCCAAAGACTTCATGCGGATCTGGAGTTTCTTTGATCGCAAAGGCTTATTGAATGTGGGGACTCCGGAAGTGGAAGTTCTCAAAGTATTGGGGAAGCCAGATCAGCAGCGCGATCAGAATGGCGAATCGCAAATGATCTACGGGTTTATGTGGATCAATTTTCGAAACGGGCGGCTGTTTGCGCTGGTTGATACACGCGGGCTGACACCGGAACTCACCAGAGCCGTCAATACGATGGAATTTCAACTTGATCCCTGGTGGAAAGAGGGCTACCGGATCATGACCGCGACCAACGCGTTAACCGAATATGTCGCCGCAGAAGAAACCGTGCAGAACTATCAGCAATTGTTCTCGACTCAGCGATTGTTCAAACTGGGAGAACAGTTTTCTGCCAGAGTGATGATGAATCGCATGAAAGCCACGCTGGAGAAAACGCATCAGATCGAGGATTGGAAAGTAATTCAGGATGGCGACAATGATATTCTTTTTGAATGGCGTGTGGCAAAGACGGAGCGGACTCCCGCGCAGCATGAAATTTCCAGGCTGGTCAAAGGTAAGCGAGACATGCATCGGCTGGCTTATGTCAGCCGGAAAACGCCTCTGAGTGAGGAAGCACGCGCTCAATGGATCAAAACGATGCAGTCCGCAAAACTGGTGGTTGCGCACGTGGAAGAAGCTAAGCTCACTCCTGCGCAAAAAAAAGAACTGGAAGACCAGTTAACAATTAAATCCCGAGAGATCATCACGCTGCAGCTTCAGCATATTCGAGACCAGGATGTGAAAGCGATGAAGCCTTATTTTACTGAACGCGTGCGCAATTTGATTACCGCTGATTTGCTGAAACAGGCAAAACAGCAGGCTGACTCGGCGACTCCGGAAGAGCTGGTGCATTCGGTTGAGGTCAGTGAAACCGGTGACCAGATTCAGGCCAAAATCAAAATGAAAAATGGCCGGACTTTAACAACACTGGTCCCCGTGAACGGGAAATGGGAAGCCGATACAATCTGGTTTAAATAGTTTTCCCGAAATTACCGAACCATCCATTTTGCCCTATCGTTACAAAAAGATTCATCTTCACTATCGATGAGTGTTTTTTTGTGCATTCCTCAAGGCCGTTTTCAGGTCAAATTCACCGGAAAAATTTCGAAGAATTTTCGGATCGCTCCCGGAACGATTCCGCTGAGAATCTTGAAGTTTTGAAATTTCGTAATGTCTTTTTATCAAAAGACATACGGCGTTTATTTCTTGTTGGGATTTCAGGGATTTCAAATCAGGTTTTCCAGCCGCCCCTACGATTAGCATATTTCGTCTCAACTTCACAACACGATTATTCCGAAAGATCAGAATAACCGCTTGTATCCGGATAATCGTAATAGTTTTACATCCGCTTCGGAAACAAGGGAAGATTGGCGGTCGGTTTCACCAGCCACCATTCGGGTCGATCGGGTTTGAATTCAGGGACACGAAGTTCTGGGAGACAAATCCGGGAACGCCTATGAGGAACGGAGTTGATCGTCTGAAATTGTTAGAGACGAGTTTAACATCGATGTTGGAGCTTTCGATGAACATATTACGTGTCAGCCTGGCCTGCTTCTTTTTGGCATCTCAGTATTTACTGATATCTGCGTATGCAGATCCAGATCAAGCTGAGAGTGGACAAACAGAGGGACATGCTACTGTAGGCGAACGAGAAGGTTCTGCCATTGTGGGGAACGTTTCTTCCGGAGTTTTCAGGCATGATTTTATTCCTGAAAACAACGTGCAGAGAAACAATGTTCCCGGCATGACATCGATGAAGGATGTCAGTTACCAGGATGTTCCACAAGGCTATGCACCCTATAAATATCCAGATCCACAAACAATGGTGGTGAATGAATACATCAATAACGGTGCCGGTTTAATGCCTATGGGACCAGATCCGTTCCAGCCCATCTTCCGTCTGGATAAAGGCATTGGTGGTGGGATCGGTTATGATGATGGTTATTCGAATCTGGGAGTTCTGCTTCCGTTTACAATCAATCCGGATCAAAGCATGCTCTTCCTTGATTTGAGAGCGATGGTAACCGATCAGGGAGCCGGCGGTGTGAACCTGGGGGCCGGGTGGCGCGCATACAACGAAAATCTGGATAAAATTTTCACAGTCGCAGGCTGGTATGATTACGACGACGGCCATTTTCAGGATTACAATCAACTCGGTCTGAGTGCTGAAGTGATTGGTCAGTATCTGACCTCACGCATCAATGGTTATTTTCCTATCAATACCAAAGACTCGGTCATTTCGAATAATCTGAATGGGACTGCTTACTACCAGCAGCATTACATCTATCTGAACCGGACGCAGCGGACGGAGTCTTCTTATGGTGGTGTCGATGCGGAAGTCGGTGGTCCACTGCCGGTCCTCGGCAAATTCGGCATCGATGGCTATGTCGGGGGATACTACTACAATTCCGATAACGACAAGAGCGCCTCGGGTGCCAAGTTCCGTGCGGAAGCCAATATCAATGACTGGTGGCAGATGAGTGTCAGCTATGCCAGGGATTCCGTTTTCGGTTCCAACGCCTGGATGAATGTGACGCTCTCAAT
>NZ_CALFPF010000468.1 GCF_937919775.1 uncultured Gimesia sp. | reverse complement strand
TTTACCGAGCGGGGAGAGGTACAACTGATAATCAGAATGATCTCCTCTGCCGAAGCTCCCGAAATCGAATTCACGGTACAAGATACGGGGATCGGGATTAGTGACAAACAGCAATCGCATCTGTTCAAACCGTTCGCACAGGGAGATGCATCAGTCACAAGAGAGTACGGCGGCACTGGCCTGGGTCTGGCAATTAGCAGACGGCTGGTTGAGATGCTCAATGGAACGATTGAGGTTGAAAGTGAACTCGGCCAAGGCTCGATCTTCCATGTACGACTCCCACTGGGATCACTGGAAGGAATTGCCCTGGTTGAGCCGGGACAGATCTTCCACACCAGTCAGGTATCTGTTCCCCCAGACAATTTGCCCAGATTAAATTGTCGCGTTCTGGTTGTGGATGATCGCAGAGAAATTCGTTATATCTGTCAGCACTTTCTGGAGAAGTCGGGAGCTACGGTAATTACAGCAGAGGACGGTCAACAGGGAGTCGATGTCGCATTGGCCGCACGGGAGGCCGGTAACGGTTTCCAGGTCATCCTGATGGATTTGCAGATGCCGCGTGTCGATGGTCTAAAGGCCGTGGCACAATTACGGTCGCATGGTTTCGAAACCCCGATTATTGCACTCACCGCTGACGCGATGAAAGGAGATCGGGAACGCTGTCTCAATGGCGGTTACGACAATTATCTATCCAAACCCATAGATCGAGCTGTGATGTTAGAGATGGTCTGGAAATACGCCCAGCACGTTTCCGCTCACAAGCCGTATATCCGAAGTCAGGAACAATAGCAATGATGTCTGCTGCTCAGTTCTTGATTAATCATCCAGATTCCAGGCCGAGACATCATCGATGAGCAGCATATCCCCTTTCATGATAAACCGGTAGCCGGTTTTGTCGACATCCAGTGAGGGGTGCTGGCCTTCGACTTTCAAACCGTTGTCGATCTGGGCGACGACTTTGTCTCCCTGCATTTCCAGCTGCAGTGTGTACCACTTGTCTGGATCAATCTTCGCTTTCGCTTCCGCCAGCGTAATCGCTTTTGACTTCGGGTCTTTTTTGTCTTTGTCGGTCCGCAGAATCATGCCTGACTCGTCGACGATCACGCGGAACAGATGCCCTTTGGGATGGTTCAGGCTCACATGAAAAAAGTCGGCATCTTTGAGCTGGAAGGAACAGCGGAGAATCGAATTCCGGTTGGGCAGTTTCCAGGTCAATACGGCCGCGTGTTTGTCGGCTTTCAATTCCTTGGCAGTAAGCACACCCTCTTCGATCTTCCATTCCCCTTTATTCGCCGCCCATTGCTTGCTGAGCGTTTTGTCCTTGAAGGCATCGGCCTGGCTCGGCTTTCCGGCCTTCGCCAGTACGGGAACAATCTCCGCATTCTTCTCCGCCAGCAGCAGACTCGGAACCAGTAAGATCAGTGACAGGCAGAGGCAGGCAATTGATTTCAGCATGACAGGAGCTTTCTTGAAAGTGGAAGAGACCGGCTTTCCGATTCACACTCAAAAATTACCAGACAAAACCGCAATTCACAAGAGCAGGCTTGCGAAAGGGGGGGCAATCCGAGGAAGATCAACAGGGGTGGTCCCAGGCATTGGAGCTAATGAATCCATCTTAAACTGTTCGTTTTGTTGGTATGCCCTTCATCAAAAGTTCTGATCAGAATAAAAGAATGTCAATAAATAATATTCTGATAACTTCTTCACTTTGCATTTAGAATCTGGAGGTTGAGTACTATTGAATGCCCAATAAGTTACACTGTTTGTGGATTTATTTGTTGCCCCATCAGGATGCATACAAAACAATCTGAAAATAATATTAATGGATCTCACTATGCCAAAAGAAAGATATGCTGCCAAATTATTGTTTCAGTTCCGTGTTGATATCGATGGAAACTCCGGAAAACGCAGAATATGCGAAACGCGTATTCTGAATTTTGATGCATCTTCCGCAACAGAAGCCTATCGAAAAGCACAAAGCAAAGGTAAGTCAGCTGAATTCGAGTATGACAACGATGCAGGAAATGCTGTCTTCTTTGAATTTGTCGGATTGATTGAACTACTCAAATTAACTCCTGAGTGCACGAGTGAAGAGGTGTGGTATGAAATTTCCCACAAGCTGCTTCCAATGGAAAGACGTGAGCAGCTTGTGCCACCAAAGGAATCATTGAATATATTCAAAGATTCCTTTCACGATCAAGTGAAACAATAGCACATCCAGAACAGATAAAAGGTGTCTGCTAAATCAATTCCTCGATCGGCTCTCGAATGTCGAGCGTGTATTGCGGGCGGCCGGCGGGATCGGAAACTGTGGTGGTCATGGGGTCCAGGCCCAGTTGACGGTAGAGGGTGGCGAAGACGTTTTGGTAATGCAGCGGGCGATCCTGGGGGACTTCGCCCAGGCGATTGGTGGAGCCGATGACCTGTCCTGTGCGCATGCCGCCGCCAGCGAGTAAGGCACAGGAGGCTTGCGGCCAGTGATCGCGGCCGGCATCTTTGTTGATGCGGGGCGTGCGTCCGAATTCGCCCCATGCAATCACGCTGACATCATTCTGCAGTCCGCGCGCGTGCAGATCTTCAACAAGCGCCGTGATCCCCTGATCGAATTTGGCAAGTTGCAAAGGCAGGCGGGCGAAATTCGAGTGATGGCGGTCCCAGCTGCCGAACGAAAGTGTCACACAGCGCACGCCCGCTTCGACCAGTCGGCGGGCCATCAGGAATTGATCCAGCCAGTGAGGGCCGGCGTCTTCACCAAAGGCGGCAGAGGCATCGCCGCGTCCATAGCGGTCTCGGACGGCGGGATCTTCTTTTTCGAGGTCCATCGCTTCCACCAGTCTGCTCGACGTCAAAACGTCGAACGCCCGCTGCGAAAAGGCATCCATTCCGTCGTACGCCGCGTCTGTGGAACTGCGGAATGTATCGAAACCTGCCAGCAACGCTTTGCGGTCACGCAGCCGATCCAGCGAGATGCCTTGCAGTCGCATGTTATCCATGCCTTCGCCCGTTGGTTGCAGTGCCTCATGCGCTTTGCCAAGAAAACCGGAGAAGCCGGGATTGGAATAGGGGTCATGCCCGCTCTTGATGCTCAGGCCGACAAACGGGGGCACGGCTTTGTCGACTGGCCCCTGCACTTTTGACAAGACCGAGCCGAGTGAAGGATGTCCCGACTGCCGTCCCTCGCCACCAATGGGCCAGCCGCTCATGCAGAGATCGGACGCGTGTTGATCGGGGCAGCCGTGCAGGGAGCGAATGACGGCGAATTTATCCATCATCGTGGCGAGACGCGGCAGGTGTTCGCAAATCTGAATGCCGGGAACGTTCGTGTCGATCGGTTTGAATTCGCCGCGGATCTCCAACGGCGCATCCATCTTCAGGTCGTACATATCCTGATGAGAAGGACCTCCAGAGAGGTAGATCATAATGATGGCTTTGTGGCCGAGTGGTTTGGCAGTCGAAGCCGTGTGTGTTTCGGCCTGCAGAATCTGCGGCAGGGAAAGTCCGCCCAGCGCCAGACCGCCGATCTTGAGGAACTGCCGCCTTGATCCGTCGCATTGTGTCTGTTTGGGTCCCAGGATCGAGAGCATCGTGTTCTTCTCCAAAACGTCGCCGGAAGGAATTCAGACTGGCGTCACGATCCTCATGAACCAGCCAGATGTTTTGTGGTGTGGGACTCTCAATGGTGGAAGGACTGTTCAACTTCCAGACAATCAGCCCGTCTGATAAGTACCTTGAATGAAACAATCCATTTTCGCGTCGCGTCTGTTTCGTGTTGTATGAACTCACTGTGCCGACGGGAAACAGGCTTATTTTACAATCGGGAAATCGCGGCGGCAAGAGATTTCAACCGAGAATCATGGCACTCTGAATGCTGGTTTCTTTGTTAAGCGGTTTTTCCGGTTTTCGAATGGCAGGCGGATTGATTTTTCTTCCACGAACGGCACGAAAAGACACGAAAACAGGCTGCGTTCTTTGCAGGGACCAGGAGCTGGTACCATTGGAATGTCTGTTGCTGCTGTCTTTTTCCTGTCGCACTACGGACGGATTTTCATCTCCGGTCTCTGTCTGGTGATCGAATAGAATGGGGTTCCCTCGTTTTCACGGGGAAGGTGTTATCAGGAATCGGCGTCTGCCGGTTCTGTGCTGTTTTTTGCTGACGTTTCTGGAGATTGACTATATGTTGTTCTGGTATGTGCTCTGTGGGTGTGGTCGTGTGTTGTTTTTCGCTAGTCTTTTCAATGCCGCTCATTTTCTTCAGGGGCGGGAATCAGTCAGGCAAAACTTTATGCGCGTTTATGCCGCAGTTGTAGCCATTCCGGGAGCGAATTTGCACGGTTCTGGCATTCCAGGTAAGTTTCCGTGTCAAAAGAAATGGTGTTCAAACGGAACTGTCGCCGTTGCTGGCAGCAAAATTTCGCCAAACATAGCGACTTTTATAGTGCTCTCTTCCGCAGGTGCTGAAGTATTTACCGACAGAATTTCACTCCCACGCGCGCGACGCATAATCCGTAGTTTCAGGAAAGACGCGCGTGTGTCAAGCTGCAAATTTAACACTGAAATACAGGGACGAAATGCTGCCAGAACGGACTTGAATCTGTCAAGCGAACTTTCATTCGCCGGTGTTTCATGCCATTGTGCTCAGGTAACCTTATGCGCCGTCGGGTTAACCCATGCGTCCGAACTGCCGATCGAGTTCGGCGTGGCTGAGCACGAGCGCCGAGGGTCTGCCGTGCGGGCAGTGATGGGCATCGTCGATCAGATGGCGCTGTTCGAGCAGGCTGAGAATTTCTTCCTGCGTCAGACGCTGGCCCGCTTTGATGGCGGCTTTGCAGGACATCATTGTGATCAGGGAATCCAACAGATCCCGCCGGGAGGGTTGCTTGGAATTATCGAGGTTGTCGGCGATGTCGCGCACCAGTTGTTCGAGATTCGCCTTCTTGAGCATCACGGGATAACTGGTCACGAGCAGCGTATTGCCGCCGAACTCTTCGATGCCGAGACCAAAGCTGTTGAGCATTTCGGCGTGGTCGAGAATCAACGCGGTCTCTTTGGGACTCATTTCAATCGTGAGGGGGACGAGCAGTTTCTGTGCTTCGACCGATTGCGCGAGAACCCGTTTGCGAAAATATTCATACATGATCCGTTCATGCAGGGCATGCTGATCGATAATGGTCAGCGCGCCTTTGATCTCGACGACGATGTAACAGTTCAAGACTTGAATCGGCCTGAGATCAGCGGTTGCCACCTCGGCGAATTGCGATTCCTCACGTTCATTTTCCGGAACGAACATGTCCGCCGGTTGCATCGAGGCTGCTTTCAACTGATAAGCGGCTTCCTGGAACTTCGCGAGAGGAATGGCGTCTTTGCTGGTAAAGGGAGCCGCCAGATCGGGTGTTGACGAAATGGAGCGCGGGGCAGAATTGATCTGAATCGCGGAATGATCTTTGGCAATTTGACCCAGTTGTTCTTTGGCCCAACTGGTGAGTTCCATCTGGCTCTGCTGTTGTTGTGGAGTGAGTGGCGCTTTGATCGATGCGGGATCGACGTCCCCCTTTTTCCCAAGTGACATTTGCGACTGCAGATCCATGCTGAGAAACTGGCTGCGCAATGTCGAAAGTAACTGGCGGTAGAGATGCTGGCCGTCGCGGAAACGGACTTCGGATTTGGTGGGATGCACATTCACATCGACCATCGAAGCGGGCATGTCGAGATAGAGAAATGAAATCGGCTGTCGCCCGACCATCAGCAGGCCGCGATAGGCTTCGGTCAGCGCGTGCTGCAGGGTGCGATCCTGAATCCAGCGGCCGTTCAGAAACAGGTACTGTCCTTTGCGGGTTGATTTATTTTCGCTGGGATGAGAAACGTAACCCCAGATGTGAATGTCATCGACCTGGGACTCAACCCAGATCAGATGGTCGGCCAGTTTCTTGCCGTAAAACAGTCGCAGACGATCGATCAGATTATCCGAAGGGGGCAGATCAAAGATGACCTTATTATTGTGTCGCAAGACCATGTAGAGTCGGGGATGGGCGAGCGCGGCGCGGGTGAACTGTTCGCTGATGTGCGCGAATTCGGTTTTGATAGTTTTCAGAAACTTACGCCGTACGGGTGTGTTGGCGAAGAGCTGTCGAATTTCGATGGACGTTCCCAACGGACAGCCGCAGGGCTGTGGTTTCCCGGCGGTTCCCGTGTTGACTTCGAATTCGAGCCCCTGAGTCTGATCGGCGGTGCGAGTGCGAATGCGAAAGCGGCTGACTTCGGAAATCGAAGCCAGAGCCTCGCCGCGAAAACCCATCGTCTGCACGCTGAACAGATCTTCGGCGGAGGTAATTTTGCTCGTGGCATGACTGGAAACGGCGAGAAATAAATCGTCGGGATGAATGCCTTCGCCGTTATCGACAACGCGGATCAGGTCGGCCCCTCCATTCATAATGTCGACTTCAATGCGGGTCGCCAGTGCATCGACGCTATTATCGAGCAGCTCTTTGACGGCACTCGCGGGGCGTTCAATGACTTCGCCGGCGGCGATTTTATTAATCACGCTGGTATCGAGTTGATGAATGCGGGAAATCGATTCCACGGAGGCCTTCCGTTCCATTGGTTGATCAGTCCGTTTGCTGTGTTGTCGTACGTGTTTCTATGTTTGTTTTTAACCGGAAATCGGTTGAATCGCAATGAAGCCCGCTGCGGGAGTGAACAGGTTTGCTGCAGTTGCGGCTTCGATCCACGTTTGCTGATTCTTAACTGCCCCAGCGTTGATGAATCTCGTGTTTGATTTCCAGATGATCGCAGATGCGACCGGAAATAAAATCGACCAGATCGTGAATCGTCATCGGGTTATGATAAAAACCGGGCGAAGCGGGCATGATGGTCGCACCAGCCTGAGTTAAGCGGACCATATTTTCCAGCGGGATCAAGCCGAGCGGCGTTTCGCGGGCCACCAGAATTAATTTGCGGCGTTCTTTCAAATGCACATCGGCGGCACGATGAATTAAATTGCCACAGGCGCCCGAAGCAATGCTTCCCAGCGTGCCCATCGAGCAGGGACAGATCACCATGCCTGCTGTCAAAAATGAGCCGCTGGCGATGCCCGCAGAAAAATCCTGGTAGTGATGATAAACCAGTTTTCCCTGTTGGAGATCGGATTCACCTAAGACGGAGCTCAGCGCGAAATCTTCGCTGGAACTATGTTTCATTTTGCTGAGCGTGCTGTCAGCGGGCAGACTGGAATGGTCTGCCAGCAATTGATTCGGATCAAAATTATCCAGATCGATTTTCAAACCGAGTTCGTGTTTCATCACATGCGCGGCGGAGGCGCTGATCGTCAGATGCACGGTGCGGCCGGCGGCCATCAGCACTTCGACCAGGCGGACGGCATAGATGGCGCCACTGGCGCCGGTGATTGCTACGACAACATTCGACATGAGGACGTCCCTCGTTTTCTTTTTCTGAATTGATTCTGAAACAGTGGCAGCGGCATTTTATTCGGCAGCGGGTTTCACGCCGGCATACAAAGTGGCGATTCCGAAAGTGAGCGGATACCAGCGGGTTCCCTGCAAGCCGCATTCATCCATCATATCGGCCAGCACCTTGCCATGCGGAAACTCGGAGACCGACTCCGGCAGATAGTTATAGGCCGACTGTTGGTTGCGGGCGAGTAATTGTCCCATTTTTGGCAGGATATGTCGAAAATAAAATTGATAACAGGCTCGAAACAGCGGATTTGTGGGGATCGAAAATTCGAGCACCGCGACCTGACCGCCGGGCTGGCAGACGCGGATCATTTCTTTGAGCCCCTGCCGGGTGTCGGCGACGTTTCGTAAGCCGAAGGCGACCGAGACGATCTGAAACTGATTGTCGCTGAAGGGGAGTTCCTGAGTGTCTGCTTCGAGAAAGGAGAGTAATTCGCTGTTGTTTTTCTTCAAGGCCAGCTTCAACATTTCGTGGGTGAAGTCGGCACCGACGACTTGTGTTTTCCCGCCGGTTTTTTTGAGATACGAAATCGCCAGATCGCCGGTGCCCGTGCAGACATCGAGAATAGGAGCAGCGCCTGCCGGCGCGACTTTGCGAACGGTGCGCCAGCGCCAGTAATAATCGACGCCGCCGGAAAGGAAATGATTCATGAAATCATAGCGGGGCGCAATTTCGCCAAACATCTGCTGCACTCGTGAGCCGGTTTTATCTACATTCATAACTTCGGTATCGATTCAATTTCTTTCAGGAAAGGCCGAACTCATCAAGACGGCTCTGTACGCGTTGTTGTATTTCTGGCGGCATCTGTAAGGCAGCCGGCCATTCACGGGGGTGCCCTTCCGCCGTGGATTTGCGGGTCGCATCGAAGCCCAGTTTATGACCGATGCCCGTGACTGTCGCACTGTGATCGTAAATATCGCCGGGACCTTCTGACAAAATCAGATCGCGGCCGGGATTAACATTCGTGCTGACGCGATACCAGACTTCAGGCTCGTCATGCACATTCACGTCGCTGTCTACGACGACAATCATTTTCAATGATAACAGGCGTTCCAGACTCCACAATGCATTCACGACGCGGCGGGCCTGATGCGGATAGGATTTTCGAATGCTGACAAACATCAGGTAGCGGCCTGCACCCGAGGGAGGAAAATGGGCGTCGACCAGTTCGGGAACCAGCAGTTTCAACAAGGGTAGAAAAATGCGTTCGGTGGCTTGCGAAAACAGGTCTGCTTCCGCAGGAGGGCCGGCGGGAATGAGCGCGGGCCAGATCGGATTGGCGCGATGCGTGACCGCGGACAAATGTACGGGAAATACTTTTTCCGGTGGACTGTAATAACCAGTCGGATTGGCGACAACGCCGACTTCCAGCGGATCGGCGGTCGTATCGATGAAACCTTCCATCACGATTTCGGCGTGTGCGGGAACATCCAGATCAATGGTCCGCGCTTTGACGAGTTCCAGTGCCCGATTGCGGAGAAAGCCGCTGAAGGCATAAGGATCGGTCAGAGAGGGCAACGGTGCATGTGCAGAATAGAGGCCCACGGGATCGCCGCCCAGAACAATGGCGACAGGCATCTGCTGGGCACGGGACTGATATTTCTGCAGCAGCTGATAACCGGCATCGTGCTGACTCCAGCGGATTGCCAGTTGCTGATCGGAGATGACCTGAATCGGACGGGCATTCACAAAACGGGCATTGGTTTCGGGATCAAAGGTGACAATCTGACCGGCGGTGATTGTGGGAAAGGCTTCATCGGGCCAGCATTTCAACAGGGGAAATTCGCTGAGATTCACATCGCGTCCCAGCTTGACGACTTGCTGACAACTGGCTGTTTTGACGATGCGGGGTTTGATGTTGAGCAGTTGCGAGAACTGGGGAATCATCTTCAGCGAATCGAGCCAGCCTTCCGGCAGATCGGGCGATAACAGACCGGCGACGCGGTCGGCGATTGCGTCCAGGGAATCGGTGCGTAAGATCTGCAGCAGTCGAGGCAGACTGCCATACAGGTTTGTTAAGACGGGGATTTTGTGTCCGATTACCTGATCGAATAACAGAGCGGGTGCGCGTCCGTCCGGGTTGGATTTGATGACATGTTCGGTGATCGCAGCAATTTCGAGTTCGGACTCCACGGGAGCAGAGATGCGGACCAGTTGCCCCGCTGCTTCGAAGTCCGTTACAAAATCGGCCAGATGGTCCGCATTCATCATTATGTTGTTATTCATAGAAATTCAGGAGCACATTGTTTACAGTCAGGAATCATAACCAATTCAGAACTATCAACAAATGATCGCGGCTGTGAACCTCTCAGATTAATGAGATCCCAGGTAACAGACGCCTTTACTGCCATCAGATTGAGAAACCATGCTGCAACGTTTTTTGCTATTCTGGCTGATTCTGCTCTCTGCGCTGGCGGTTTTCTGGGATCGGCTCTTTCCCGGCAACTTTCATCCATTTCATGCATCTCAACCATATCTGCCGTATTTATTCACAGCCACGATGTTTGTGATCGGTGCTCTGCTTCCCTCGAATGAAGTCCGTGAAGTCTTCCGCCGCTGGCATACGGTCCTCAGTGGCACATTTGTGCAATACACGGTGATGCCGGGGCTGGCTTATCTGGTCAGTCTGTTTTTCCTGGATCAGCCGGACTTAAGGGTCGGCATCATTCTGGTGGGCTGTGTGCCCGGCGCAATGGCTTCGAATGTGTTGACCCTGGCGGCGCGGGGCAATGTGAGTTATTCGGTCTGCCTGACCACTTCAGCCACCCTGCTCTCGCCGTTGATCGTCCCGCTGGTGCTGTACCTGGCAGTTTCCGGAACGGATATCGACGCGGCCGAGCTCGCCAAAAGCAGTTTTGAAAAACTGCTGACCCAGGTTGTTTTACCGGTGATTCTGGGGCATCTGCTTTCTCAGATCCATCACGGGTTCAGCCGCCTGATGCAGGCTTTTGGCTCCACGTTCGCCAATCTTTCCATCCTGTGGATCATCGCCACGATTATCAGTCTGAACCAGACACGTCTGCAAAACGTGTTTCTTTCACTCGGTGTGGCTTTGCTGGTGATTAACTTGCTGGGATATCTGCTGGGTTATTTCGCAGGAGTCGCGATTAATTTGAATGAACCGATGCGGCGGGCATTGACTCTGGAAGTCGGCATGCAGAATGCCGGCCTGGGAGCAGTTCTGGCGGGGCAGTTGTTTCCGGGTAAAGAAATGATCGCTCTGCCGCCGGCGCTGTATATGTTTGGTTGTATGCTGACCGGAACGATTCTCGCGCAGCTCTGGTCATATCAATCGGAGAAAGAGGGACGGGCAAAACAAGAGTTGAACCCAGAACCTCTGGAAAGTTAAGTTTCTTCCAGACGCGTTCTCAATTCATCACGTTCTTTTTTGGTGGCATCGAGATCGAACATGAGGTATTTCACATCCAGACGGAGTTGTGCCAGTGCTTCCTGAATCAGACCCAGGATCCGCCTGCGGCGTTTCACAGATTCGACGACTCGCGAGTAAGAAACTTCCAGCAGCAGTTGGTGCTCTCGCGGGAGTTCAGAAATTTTCTTGCCCAGATCAATCACTTCGCGGGGCAAACTTGCACTATCTGATTCGTCGGTAAGTCGTGTATTCATTAGATTCATTTCTCAGTTTGCGCCTTTGATCTCACCAAAAATCTACAATCCATAAGGAAAACCTAATCACCAATAGAACAGATTTTGTGCCATTTATGAACATTTAATAAAGGATTTACGGTAAGTCGCCGTTATCAAATCACTTAGAGCATATTGATATACACTACTTCCTTTGGCCAGTTTCACAAAAATGGAAGGCTTCGTATTGGCGAAGATTGAAAATTCTTCTAAAATCCCCACGGTTTGAAGCCATTTTTAGGCAATTCAACAGCAGGTTGAATAAAAGCAACACCACTGTTGAGCAACTGCAACGAAAACCGGACAGCGAACAACAATTCGTAAAGAATGCTGAACGAAGATCGGTTTGCAGAAGCTGGGAAAACTATTCGGACCGCTGCTGGGAATTACCTCTTGAAGCCGAGCCGGCTTTATTGTGTAAATTAGTTTAGTTTGTGATGTTTCCGTTATATTTTCGATCCCTGGAGGGATCTGAGTTTGGGCATTGATGCCACGTAAAATTTGTGAGCTGATTCAAGGACGAAGGGCTCTCTTAGTAGTTTTGATGCTGGTACTACTAGGGTCGGCGGTGCTGCGCGCCGAAACATATCACGCTCATTTTGATGATACTTCCCAGGTCAGCTGGCAGGTTCGGATTGACGCTTCACAAGCTCAGAAAAAATGGCACGTGCGGAATACCACCGTTCCGCATGAAGGTGCCGCCTGTGAGCATTTGCAGATCGCGACGGGAAATCTGGGTTCGTTAATCGAACTTTCACACCAGTTACCATCCAGCCGGATCATTAATGAATTGACGGCGTCGCTCTGGTTTAAATCCAATAGACGAGGCACGCGCATCGGGCTGGAAGCCGTTCTGCCACATCAAATTGACCCGGAAACCGGTGCTCTGGCACGGATCTATCTGATTGGCGATACCTATACCGATGAGGGCAAGTGGCAGCAACTGCACTGCATCACCACCGACACGCTGGTCAATCAATCGCTTGGTCTGCTACGGGGGCGCAGTAAGCTCCGTCAGGTGGATTCGCGAGACATGTATGTTGAGCGGGTATTGATTGTGACTCGTTCTTCCTCAGATCAGATCGAATTTCTGCTGGATGACCTGAAACTCACTCCGATAGTCCATCCGAATCAGTCGGTCCTGGAAACAGCGGCCGCCGTGAATAAACAGAACTCGAAACCCATCGTCGAGTTTCTGCTGGATCGAATTCAATTGCAGGGCCAACCGATGTTTCCCCGGATGTCGCGTTTTCATGGCGAGAGTCTGGACGAACTCAAACAGGCCGGACTGAATGTAATCTGGGCACCGCAATTCGACGATTACAAGTTTCTCTCGGAATTACAAAGTCATGGACTCTGGGCTATGGCGACTCCTCCCCGTCCGCAGGACCAGGACGGTTCGTTTCTCGCTTCACGGGACGCCACGCTGATTCCCTTTGACGAGCAGTCCGCGCCCATCATTTTCTGGAATCTGGGCACACGTATTCCGGGCAAGCAATGGGACGAACTTCGCAGCCGGGTCGGACAGATTCAAAGTGCCGACCAGCAGTTCAAACGCCCGATTATGGCAGATGTTCTGGGAAAAGAACGACAGATTGCCCGCGAAGTTTCGATGATTGGCTCCAGCCCCCATATTCTCAACAGTGATGTCAGTCTGCTGGAGTACCGTGATACTCTGATCGACAAAACCCGCATTGCCCCCGGTCGTTTTCTCTGGACGTGGATTCAGACCGAACCGACTTCTGCCAACGTACGCTGGCGAAGTTCGTCGAATAAATCCCCCATCATTATCGAGCCGGAACAAATTCGCTTACAGACATATGCGACCCTCTCTGCGGGCTGTCGCGGCAATGGTTACTGGACCACAACTCGACTCGATGACACAACCGTTCCGGGGGCATTGGAAAGAAAACTGGCGATTCGACAGTTGAATATGGAAATTGATCTGATCGAACACTGGCTGGCTACAGGGACCGTCATTTCACATGTCCCTTTCAGTTTGAAACAACGCGAATCACCGCGTATCAAGCAGTTGGGTGCTGCTTTTAAAAATTCCGGCACCAAGCGCTTACTGCGGGATGAACTTCTGGCAGAGCGGGAAGTACAGCTTGAACGAGAAAAAGAAACCGCGCAGGAAATGCAGGCGGCTATTATTCATTCTGAATATGGTACTCTGATTCTACCGGTCTGGTATCGGAAGGATGCGCAGTTTGTTCCCGATCAGATGGCCGGCAATGATGCGACGATTATCATCCCCGGCGGAAATGTTTCTGCCTCAGTCTGGGAATTGAGTACGACAGAAATCAAGAATTTAAACCGTGAACGTGTTAGCGGAGGCGTCAAAATCACGATTCCGAAATTTGACATGACCTCCATCATCATCATGACCTCAGATCAGGGGCTGATTGACAGGCTGAGAAAAAAAGTCGCCTCACTCAGCCAGAGTTCTGCCGAAACCTGCGTGCAGTTGTGTCGTGCCAAACTGGAACGTTGCCAGAAAACCAATGCCGAACTAGTCGATCTGGGAGTCAGCCAGATCGCACTCATGGATGGTCCCGCCATACTGGAACGGTCTCAGAACCTGGCGAAGCAGGCTGAAACAGCATTGGCCGGTCATGACTATCATGCAGCACGCACCCTTGCCCGTGATTCCATGCAGATGCTGCGAATTCTGCAACGGAGTCAGTGGAATGAAGCCACGCGCAAGTTTGCATCAGCAATGACCAGCCCTTATACAATCTCCTACAGTACTCTGCCTGATCACTGGAGAATGATCGAACAAATTGGACGGAGCGCGAAGAATATTGAATCCAATCTGTTGCGTTCCGGTGATTTTGAAGACATCGATACCATGGTTGTTGAGCACTGGAAACACGAACAAAACGCGATCGACGGGACACAAGCTATCGCTGAGTTATATCCCAAAGACAAAAAGTCCGGTGACTTCAGCCTGCGGTTACTGGCGGCTCCGCTCAACCGAAATCAGATACCTGACAACGTCGAAGGACCGCTGGTGAGAGTGACAACTCCCCCACTTGCGGTTCGAAGTGATCAAATTGTGCATATTACCGGCTGGATCAAAGTGACCACTTCCATTACCGGAAACCAGCAGGGAGCTACGATTCAGGACAGCATTATGGGGCCAGGAGGCGCTCTGCACTGGAATGCACAGAGTGACTGGCAAAAAATTGATCTCATCCGCGAAGTTCCCCAAAGCGAGAATTTAATCCTCACGTTGTCTCTGAATGGCTTAGGCTCCATTCTGTTCGACGATTTACGAGTCATCGCCTATACACCTGAGCCGAAACTCTATCAGCAGACCAATGCAACGGAAACGCCTCCTGCTTCCAAAGCTGCCGGTGAAACATCCGGGCTCAATTTATTGAAAAAACTGCCGAAACTGGGACCATTTCCTGCCAAAAATTAGGTATTTTGGCAAATGCATCTGTCTGCCCGCATCAATCGTGCATTAATTCGGAATCGCTTCACACTTGAATGACGGAGCGGAACTTGATAAGAAACGGTATACAAACAGGGTAAAAGCTGACTCAAATTCAATTACTCTGTGTGAAAAGTTCTTGAATGGCCGGAGTCCTTTAAACCGTTCTCTCAAAAACCATTTCCGGTTCCATGCTGTTCTCTGCAATGATGAACTAAACAATTCAAATTCATCCGAGAAACAGCCGTGGTCAGGTCAGGCCCATTTTGTCAGATTAACTTTAAGTATTCAGAATCATCATATTTTCAACTACTTTAAATTGAACAGGAAAAACCAATGCCTATTGCAACCCCAGCTCAATACGCAGCGATGCTGGATGCCGCCCAAGAAGGTAATTATGCCTATCCCGCGATGAACGTGACCTCTTTGACCACAATCAATGGGGCACTCAAAGCGTTCGCAGATAAAAAATCAGACGGTATCATTCAGGTTTCCACAGGTGGTGGTCAATTTGCCTCTGGTCTGGATCAGAAAGATGCCGTTCTGGGTTCCATTATTTTGGCCGAAGCAACGCACCGACTCGCAGAACGGTACAACGTTCTGATTGCTTTGCATACCGATCATTGCCAGCCCGGTAAAGTTGATTCGTTCCTGAAACCTCTGATCGCTGAAACGGCACGCCGCCGTGAAGCGGGTCTGACAAATCTGTTCCAGTCTCACATGCTGGATGCTTCGGAATTGCCGTTAAAAGAGAATCTCAAGCTGTCGGTTGAGCTTTTGAAACTGTGTGCTGCCAACGAAATCATTCTGGAAGTCGAAGCCGGCGTTGTGGGTGGTGAAGAAGACGGAGTCGATAATTCTGACCAGCCCGCCGACAAACTTTACACATCACCAGAAGACATGGTGGCTGTCTATGAAGCACTCAACGGCCTGGGCCGTTACATGTTTGCAGCCACTTTCGGAAACGTGCATGGCAGTTACAAACCGGGCGCTGTCAAACTGCGACCGGAAATTCTGAAAGCGGGTCAGGAAGCCGTGATTGCCAAATATGGTAAAGAAGCGGAATTCGATCTCGTCTTTCACGGCGGTTCCGGAACTCCAGAGCATCAGCTTCGTGAAACACTGGAATACGGTGTTGTGAAAATGAATATCGACACGGATACCCAGTATGCATTCACCCGCCCTGTTGTTGATCATATGCTGAAAAACTACGACGGGGTCTTAAAAATCGATGGGGAAGTCGGCAACAAGAAAGTCTACGATCCTCGCAGCTACCTCAAAGCGGGCGAAATGGGAGTCGTGAACCGCATGAGCCAGGCTTGTGATGACCTCTACTCCACCGGAAAGACGATTTTCGGCAAGGTCTAGAGCGTGCCACTTCACTTCGCAGAGTAAAAAACGAAGCGGGTTGTTTTTATTGAAAACAGCCCGCTTTTCTTATATCTCGGCGTTTATTTTGTGCGGACGGCATCCATCTTTGACATATTAGCCAGTCGCACCACCAGAATTTTTTGGATGTCGGATTTCGATTCTTCGCCACGGAAGAAAAGATGACCGGCTGAGTCAGGCGCCACGTTCTCCGTAGCCGTAATCACAGTCATCTCGCCCACATTCAGCGTGACCTCGAATTTCTGATTATACAACGGTGTTGTATTCTGCCGGTTCTCAAGCTGCCAGCCGATGTTGGTGGGAGTCCGTCGCAATTGCTGCGCACCATAATGCATTTCAGGAATGAATTCCAGACGTGCCCAGCCATCCTGAACCTTATGTGCCTTCACCCGCATCACACAGCGGGCCTGCTCAAACTCTTTCATCTCCAGCTGCCCTTCAGCTTCTTCGTCGAATAATTGAAGGCTGCATTTATCATAAAAACCGCTGGTTTGAATATCAGTGGGTACACCGGATCGAAGCATCAATCGCCGTCCGGAAAGCAGCAGAGACTCGTCCTGTTTCCCGACTCCACCCAGGTGCGACTTCAAACCGAGCAAAGTCTGCAAAGCCATCGGGGGAACCGAACTGACATGTCCCACGCGGAAACCATTCTGATTCAGGTTTTCCTGATCCATCAGTTCAATCGCGCCGACTTCATCGATCTCGTTCCAGAGTATTGAACCGAGCAACGGGTCTGACACAGGCCGTTCTATAAAGACAATCTCTACCTGCATGGCGTCCTGCGACACGGGAATCGCCGGTAGCTTGTTGACGGTTCTCTTGTCTGCATATTTGCGCAATCCCAAAACAGCCCCCTCTTCCATCAGGGCGCAGCCGGTTATTTTGACAACTAGAATTGCTAGTGCCACAACCAGAAACCATGATTTATGGTGGAGTAACTTCATGAATGATTTGAGATGAGAGAACATGAAAACTGAGAAAAATCATGTAGTGAGATTGCTTCGCAGTTGAGAAGGGGCCGGGAGTTTAACTGTTATCAGAATTTGTGTCAATTTGGAAATGAATGCCCTCTTTGCTCTCACAATCTTCCCTTGATTGAGTCGAATTGATGCTACCTCTGATTTCAGAAAGACTTCCGGAGATTGGCTCATATTGCCATGTCTTCCCAGTCCAGCTATGATCTGCGTGCTTAAGTTCAGACCTCAGAAACACATATTCATAAGAACAGATTTATTGCAGTTGGATCCAAATTCAACTCATACAGTGATTAGAACACATGACACCACCTCCATCTATCGACGATTTACCTGATTTACGAATCGGTTCCGGCCAGGACTGCCATCGTCTCGAGTCCGGCTACCGCCTGATTCTGGGAGGGGTGCCGATTGAATTTGAAATGGGCCTGGTCGGGCACAGCGATGCAGATGTATTGTTACATGCGATTACAGATGCCTTACTGGGAGCAGCAGGTCTGGGCGATATCGGAGAGATGTTTCCGAACACAGAGGAACGTTGGAAAGGCGCCGATTCACGAGATTTGCTGGCAGCCGCCTACCAGGAAGTTCAGAAGTCGGGCTGGCAAATCGTAAACCTGGATTGCACAATTTCGGCGGAACGTCCTAAACTAGCAAGTTACAAACCATTAATTCGGGAATCGGTAGCCAGAACACTCGACATTAATGAACAACAGGTCAACATCAAAGCAAAAACCGGAGAACGCGTCGGCCCAGTGGGCAGACAGGAGGCCATGATGGCAGATGCAGTCGTTCTGCTGACACGATCAAAGCCACCTTCGATGTAATACAAAGCGTGCCTGCTTACAGGCAAATTCTAAACTGATCACAGGAAATAATTCAGGTATCTGAGACAATGACACTAAGAATCTACAATACTCTGAGTCGGAAAAAAGAAGA
>NZ_CALFPF010000467.1 GCF_937919775.1 uncultured Gimesia sp. | reverse complement strand
GAAAAACAGATACCTGGGACATTCCGGAGTCTATGAAAATGTCATTACCAACAACACTGAAAAAGCTGTGCAAAAAGTTTCGGTCTTCGAATCCATCCCTCCCGGAATGAAATTTGTAACCGCATCAGCCAATGGTCAGTTTGATCCCGTTCGCAAGGTCGTTCAATGGGATATCCCGGAATTGGCAGCCAGCGCAACACAGACACTGACAATTGAACTGGAGCCTACCGACGTCGGTAAAATGATCAGTACCGTCCAGGTCGTCACCGATAATAACACCAAATATTCTGCAAATCTGCAGTCAGAAACGACGGTCATTGGCCAACCCCAGCTCAAAGTGGAAACCAGCGAATTAAAGGGACCACTTGAGATCGGGGAAAAAATGACGATGCAGGTACAACTGATGAACCAGGGCAGTGCACCTGCCACCAGTGTCGAGTTTCGAGTCAAAATACCACAAGAGCTGGTCTTTCTTTCGGCTAAAGGACCGGCCCGGTATCAGCAGGCCGGCGCTTTCGTCATTTTCGAACCAACACAGGAATTAGCGGCAAAGCAGGTCTTGAACTTTGAACTCTCGCTTGCAGCTCGAAACAAAGGCGATGCGCGCGTTCTGGTTCAAGTACAGTCAAAGCAGATGGAAAAACCGCTCAGCCAGGAAGAAGCAATTCCGGTTCTGGATAAACTACAATAGAACACAAGTGCTCCCGCTAAAATTTCCGGAGCACTTGTGCTACTTAAGATTCCAGCTCAACATTCCAGTAAGTCTCGCTGATGAACCGGGACCAGCTGTCAACCTGAATGTTTTGCATTGCATAAAAAGGTTTCCACTTCGGACGAACGGCTTCTTTCAACAGTTTCATTCTCGCTTGACCCGGAGTCCGGGCCGCTTTCCGCGAATTACATTCGACACAAGCCAGCACGCAATTTTCCCAGGAAGTTTCCCCCCCCTGGGAGCGTGGTATCACGTGATCGATCGTCAATTCCTCACTACCAGGCTGGCAACCACAATACTGGCAGGTAAAGTGATCGCGTTTAAAAACGTTTCGTCGGCTGAAAGTGACAATATTGCGAGGCACCCGGTCGTACTTTAACAGCGTGATCACTTCCGGTACGCGAAACCGGGCATGACTGCTTTGAATCGATAATTCATGTTCTTGTGGACAGAATTTTGCCCAGTCATTCCAGGAATAAGTTTGATAATCAGCCGGATCAACAATCAGCGCAGTCTCATTCCAGATTTTGACAACGGCCCGTGCAACGGTGGTCACACCCACGGGCTGCCAATTTCGATTGAGAATTAGCGTTGGTCGTTCCAAAGTTGATGACACCATAATTTCTATCCTGAACTTCTAATCAAAAAAGGTGTTCGGGGGGAATTGAACCCGCGTCTTTAACAGTCACAGTGTCACGTGCAGAACCATTACAATACAAACACCATATCGAATTCCAGTGGAAAGCGGAAGGCATGGGATTCGAACCCACATACCCTGGCAGGCACACGCATTAGCAGTGCGGTCCGGCAAACCGTATCCGGCTACCTTCCAACGTCCCTCTCAGCATTCCATTTCCAAGAATGATCCCTGAAATCCAGGTTCTCTCCCGCCTGATCAATTATCGCGTACCGACGAGATTGATCACCTTGATGACACACGTTTTCTCGATCTGTTCGCAAAATCAGCCTGAATAAACAAACCTGATAGCGGAAGCCGTGGGACTTGAACCCACAAGCGATTGACATCGCCACCTGTTTTCAAGACAGGGCCCTCATCCAGCCGGGTGACTTCCTCATCATCCTCTTTGAAACTCAAACATGAAAATACACCGTGCGGGAATTGAACCCAGCATCTCCGTCGTGAAAGGCCGGTGTCCTGCCGATGAGACCAACGGGACATCAAAGAATTTTTCCATCTGAGTGGATCGGGAGGTGCTCGAATCCTCGTCTGCGATTCTTCAGATCGCCGCTAAACCATCTCAGCTACCGATCCCCAATCAGTACAAAAAAACCTGATGCTACGATAAATAACACCAGGCGAGATTCATGATCGATAACATTGAACCACAGGTGCTACAAGCGGAGCGGAAAACGGGATTCCTCCAACTTGCTTGAGGAAAGTTCTGTATCACTCATCTCAAACTCAAATCTGCGACTCTGCAACATGACTCCGGCACCCGTTCATAAATAAACACAAGCGAATAGACGTTTCTGTCTATCAGGACGCCTTCACCAGATAATAGTTCGCTCTTTACAGATTATTTGAGAGGTTATTCAAAAGCTGATTCGCCAATTTTCGATCTCTCGCACAGAAAAGGGCGCCCCTGCTTGTCAGTCACGTCGCGCGATCGAAACCGAATTCAAAAAAAGTTTCAGAGAATTGCATGTTTCCTATTGACCTGATCGCACAATAAATATCATATATAATATATCATATCATTAATTTTATATTAAATCCGCCAGTCTTTGTTGACTTATTTTTACTTCATCTGACGAAAGAGGTGTGAAAGTGTTACCTTCCCCAAAACGTAATCGAAACGCGTTTACACTAATCGAGCTGCTGGTTGTCATCGCGATCATTGCCATTTTAATTGCACTCCTGTTACCAGCTGTGCAACAGGCAAGAGAAGCGGCTCGTCGCTCCACCTGCAAAAACAGTCTCAAGCAACTGGGGCTGGCGATGCACAACTATCACGACACATTTCGTGTTTTTGTCCACATGATGGGTGGAACCGCAAATGGTCGCTGCTTCGGCGGTGCCCCTGTCACAGACGGTTGTGGTACAGGCACTTTCGGAAGCGGAAATGAAAGTCGTATCAGTGGATTTATCGCTCTGTTACCGTACATTGATCAGGCACCTCTTTTCAATCAGATTTCTTCGCCATTGGGAAGTTATCCTGCGTTTGGTTCTTCTCGTGATGATGGTGGCTATGCGCCCTGGAAAGTCAAGCTCTCTTTAATTCTCTGTCCCTCAAATCCCACCCCCGCCGACTACCGCAACTTTGGCTGGACGGTTCCCCAAAGCTATGTTTTCTGTATGGGAGATACCATTAACAACTGGGGGGTTCGAAACACCCGCGGTATTTTTGGATTCCAGTCCAGTACAAGTATGCGCGATATTCTTGACGGAAGCAGTAATACCATCATGCTGGCAGAAAGAGGCATCTATTCGGGTAATGCCAGAGACGTTCGAGGGCTGGCTGCCAACGGCGTGAGTTCGGTCCTGACAGCCCCCAATACCTGTTATGCCACCGCCAGTGGTGGGCTCTACAATGTAAGTCAAAGCGTCCAGAAAGACAGACACATGGGAGGCATGTGGCAACACGGACAACCCCACTTTGCCGGTTTCTGTGCGGTTCTGCCTCCTAACAGTCCCTCCTGCATGTCCAATACACACGGCGACAGTTGGGCACTTGCCAGCTCCAGCAGTTACCACGAAGGAGGCGCTCACGTCCTGATGGCCGACGGGGCAGTTCGCTTCGTCAGTGAAAACATCGACACAGGCAATCTGGGAGCGGCACCTGCCACCATTGGTCCCAGTAACTACGGTATCTGGGGAGCCCTTGGCACAAAACAGGGAAGTGAAACGATCGGTGATTTTTAGAAGTCGGCTGCAAATCGGCGTTCCGTCATCGCTGAGTTCATCTTTCATTGATCCGATATCACAATTCAATGCTCGGAGTTGTAGAGGTCCCTCAATATGTTCTGCTCGAATTTGTATCCCCAAGCACCACGTTTCATCTGCATTCTACTGTTAGTGGCCTGGATGACGGCCTGTTCATCCAAGACTATTGACATTCCGGAAACCGTACCAGTGAAGGGAACAGTCCTGTTTCAAGGCGAACCTTTAAAACGGGCGTCAATTGTCTTTTCGAATCCTGCAGAGAAATCCGGTGGCGCGACAATTAACGCCACCACCGATGACGAGGGACAATTCGAACTGAAATCCTATTTTGGAGCCCGCATCGAAAGAACAGGAGCGATTCCCGGAACGTACACCGTCACTGTTCTGAAAATGGTCCCTCCGGGCAAAATGACAGAAGAAGAATATCAAGCTAAAGTCACCCAGGCTGATCAAATCGTGTCTGCCGGCGGTGTCCTGACACAGGAACAAACTCCGCCGGAATTGAAGCAGCTTATACCCCGTCAGTACTCTGATCCGGGTGTTTCTAAACTGGAAGCCAATGTGATCGCCGATCAGGAAAATCAATTCCAGTTTGATTTAAAATAAGTCATCTAATGCGATTTTCTTATTTATTCTGTAGACGTTCCTGCATCAGTTTTTCGACCAGATTTGCTGTATTACGGATGTGTTGCTCCATCTCCTGTGCCGCTTTGTCACAATCGTTAGACTGTAATGCACTGATGATTTCTGCATGGTCCGAAAGCGCTTTTTCCTGAGCCTGGCTCTCATTGTCGACCACTTCACGGATGGCCTGAACCAGCGTGTTATAACGACGCAATTCATCTTGCAGACGGACACTGCCACAATGTTCGGCAATCAGGCTGTGCAATTTGATATCAAGAGACATCGCTTTTTGAGACCAGTTTTTATCGCGCGACTCTTTCGTGATCGCGGCAAATTCTGTAGCCAGATCAGACAGCAGACGAGACTCAATTTTCCCACACGCCGTACGAACCGCTTCCACTTCCAGGATTCTGCGCAGCTGATAGATTTCACGGATCTGCGCAACTCCAAATTCACGCATCACCGCCCCCCGATTGGGAAGATTCTCAACAATGCCAATCGATGCCAGTTCCACAAGCGCTTCGCGAACGGGAGTCGCACTCACCCCGAATTGCTCCGCCAGATTCTGAATCACCATCCGATGACCTATCGGAAATTCACCTCGAATGACAGCGGCTAAAATCCGTTGCACAACTACCTCGCGG
>NZ_CALFPF010000466.1 GCF_937919775.1 uncultured Gimesia sp. | reverse complement strand
TGAATTTAGGGAATACAAATCACGGACATACAATGATCTCGCGAAGGGAGATGTTGCGACGAAGTTCAGCCGGATTCGGTGGTTTGGCGCTGGCAGCGTTGCTCGGAAACGACAGTCCGGCTGCGCAGCAAAAACTGGTTCAGGAAGCGCATTTCGCACCGAAGGCTAAAAGGGTCATATTTCTGTTTATGCATGGTGGCCCCTCGCATATGGACACGTTTGATTACAAGCCTCAATTACAGAAAGACAGTGGCAAGCCACTTCCCTTTGATAAACCGCGTATTTTTTCCGCACAGACAGGTAACCTGCTGGGCTCGCCTTGGAAGTTCAAGCAGCACGGTGAGAGTGGCGCCTGGGTGAGTGAATTGTTTCCGCATGTCGCCAGTTGTGTTGACGACCTGTGTATCATCAATTCGATGTATGGCTCCAACTCCCGTCATGGGGGAGCGCTGCTGGAATTACATACGGGCAGTGATACCTTTGTGCGACCCAGCATGGGCTCATGGATTACTTACGGCCTGGGTTCCGAGAATCGGGATTTGCCAGGTTTTATCACAGTCTGCCCGACATTGACGCATGGAGGCGTGAATGCTTACAGCTCTTCGTTTTTACCAGCGGACTATCAGGGAACGCCCATCGGGAATGCCAGTATTCCCGCTGATCGTGCGTTGATTCCCTTTATCAGCAACAAAAGCGGCATCCCGTTATCGGTTCAACGCAAGGAACTGAATTTTCTGCAGGAGCTGAATCGCGAGCACCTGGCAGGCTCTGGTCCCGATGCGGCACTCGAAGGACGCATCAATTCCTTTGAACTTGCCTACCGGATGCAGACGGCTGCACCCGAGCTGCAGGACATCAGTGATGAATCCGAGACGACTCAAAAAATGTATGGTCTGGATAACGATGTGACAAAAAACTTTGGACGTCAATGTCTGATGGCGCGTCGCTTTGCAGAGCGGGGCGTTCGTTTCGTTCAGATCACGCACAGCTATAAATGGGATCAACATTCGGGATTGAAAACGGCACTGCCTCGGAACTCGATGGAAGTGGATCAGCCGATTGCTGCCTTGCTCAAAGATTTGAAATCGCGTGGTCTGTTGAATGACACACTGGTGCTCTGGGGAGGAGAATTCGGCAGAACTCCCGTCAGCCAGGGAGATGATGGACGTGATCATAATCCCCAGGGATATACCATGTGGATGGCGGGAGGCGGCGTGAAAGGTGGTTTGCAGTATGGTGCCACCGATGACTACGGGTACTATGCTGTCAAAAATAAAGTTCATATTCATGACCTGCATGCGACCATTTTACATTTACTGGGCCTGGATCATAAAAAGTTGACGTATCAGTTTGCCGGCCGGGATTTTCGATTAACCGATGTGCATGGCGAGGTGATTTCTGATATTTTTGCCTGACTTTGTTTTTCCCAATACCCCTGCTGGTTGAACAAGGGGCGATTTATGGAACGGCTTTCGTGTATTCCCTGTCAGAGAGTCGATAACTTTAGAAGAGGTGAGACCTTTGGCACAGATACAAGTCAAGAGTACGATACTGGATTCAGATTACCTGAAGGAGTTTTGTTTTCAACTGCTGACTCACGCCGATTTGAGTCAAGCAGATGCAGAACTTGTTTCTGATACACTGGTCGAGTCGAACCTGCGCGGGATAGATTCGCATGGTGTGGCACGACTGCCACATTATCTGGAACGAATCCGTCAACGGAGCATCAGCGCCCGTCCTGAAATGCAATGGGAACAACTGGGACCGGCAGTGGGGCGCGTCGATGGTGACCACGGTTTAGGTCAGCTTGCGATGGTGAAAGCCGCGGATCACGCTGTGGAACTCGCCCGTGATTCCGGGGCAGGCTGGGTTTCGATCTGTAATTCCTCGCATTGTGGCGCACTGGCATACTATGGTTTAAGAATTGCTCGGGAAGGCATGATTGGTTTTGCCTTTACGCACGTTGACCCTATGGTGACGCCGCACGGGGCTGCTGAACCATTTTGCGGGACGAATCCAATCTGTATCACGGCTCCAGGGAAAAATGGCAAATCACTGTGTCTGGATATGGCGACGAGCATTACTCCCTGGAATACAATTGCGAACGCCGCAATTGAAGGAGTTTCGATTCCCGATGACTGGGCTTTAGATGCTAACGGGCAGGGGACAACGGATCCGAATGAAGTCGTCGCCTTGTTTCCTTTCGGCGGATTTAAAGGCTCTGGTCTGGGTTTGTTGATTGATGTCTTATGTGCGCTGTTAGGAGGGGCACCCATTGGTCCCGATATTCCTAAGATGTACGGCGACCTTTCACAAAAACGATTACTGGGGGGATTGGTAGGGGCGATTGACATCAGCCGTTTCACTGCTGTAGACTCGTTCCAGGAACGAATCGCAGAGATCATCATGCGTTGGGGGGCTTTGCAACCAATTCGAGAAGGAGGCCAGGTCTATTATCCCGGCGAGCCTGAAGATTTGACGCGTGCGGAGCGATTGAAATCCGGAATCCCTGTCGGGTGGCAGTTGATCAAACAATTTAATCAGCTTGCTTCAAAATGTGGCCTGTCTCCGCTTGAAGTTTCTGAGGTGGAATGCGACGTTGATGTAACAGTGGAAACTTCTCCAACAGAATCTTTGATTTGATTGAACATCTATGACTGGGCCATTCCTGCTGGCTGCTAACCAACTCAATATCTCTACTCTCGATTTGGCAATCATCCTGGCGTATCTGATTTTGATCACCGGGATGGGGCTGTACGTCGGTCGCAAACAGAAGCAGACCGTCGACAGTTATTTTCTGGCGGGTCGCTCCCTCGGATGGCCTACGATTGGATTGTCTTTATTTGCGACGAATATCTCCACAGTTCATCTTATTGGTCTGGCTGCGGATGGTTACCGGGTGGGGTTAGTCGTAGGGAATTTTGAATGCCTGGCTGCATTCACGTTAATCTTACTGGGGCTGGTTTTTGCACCGATTTACCATCGTAGCGGCGTGGTGACGCTTCCTGATTTTCTGGAGCAACGCTACAGCGCCGGGTCGCGAATTGTGCTGGCGATTATGGGGGTTGTTGCTGCACTCTTTATTCATATCGGGATGACGCTCTATGCGGGTTCTACGATCATGCATGAGTTTTTTGGAATTGATGTTTTCACCTCGGTGTTAGTCATTTCGGCGATTACGACTCTGTATACGGTAGCGGGCGGCTTGAAGGCGGTCGTGATTACGGAATCGATCCAGACCGTGCTGTTGATTATCGGTTCCGTCGCCATCACCTGGTTCGCCGTCGGCGCGCTAAACGAGCAGGGAATCGATTCTGTAGCGAAGCTCCGCGCTGCATTGCCTGAAAAGCATATGAGTATGATTCATGAGAGCGGCGGGTTCTCCTGGTATGCTTTCGTCTTGGGTTATCCGGTTCTGGGAATCTGGTACTGGTGTGCCGATCAGACAATCGTGCAACGCGTGCTGGGAGCCAAAACACAGCAGGATGCTCAGGTGGGACCACTGTTTGCGGGATTCATTAAAATTCTGCCGCTGATGATCATGGTTTTTCCAGGAGTCCTCGCTTATGTCTTGTTTCAGGATCAAATTGGAGAGAGTCCGAATAAAGCGCTGCCGGTCTTGATTGATCAACTGATTCCCACGGGACTGAAAGGTTTGATCGCCGCCGGCTTGCTGGCTGCACTGATGAGTACAATTGCGGGCGCATTAAACAGTACGGCGACGTTGATCAGTATTGACGTTGTGAAAAAACTCAAACCGGAAACAAGCGATGCGCGGCTGGTTGTGGTGGGACGCATCACTGCGGTGATCGTCATGATTCTGGCGATTGGCTGGTCGACTATGGGAAGTAAGTTCGAAAGCATCTTTTCGGGGCTGAACAGCATGATCGCCTGTCTGGCGCCGCCGATTACCGTGGTCTTTATCTGGGGAGTTCTCTGGCCCCGGGGAACCGCGAAAGCGTCGCTGGTGACATTGATTGTGGGTTCCGTATTGGGTGCGCTTACTTTTGCATTGGACTTCGGGTTTGATCTGATCACGAAGGATTTAGGGATTCCCTTCATGCTGCAGGCATGGTGGTTGTTCGTGATTTGTTCGGTTGTGTTTGTCATCGTCAGCCTGTTGACGCCCCCTCCCACAGGGGATCAGATGGAGATGATGTACTGGAAAAATCCGTTGAAAGAAATTGTGTTCAGAAAACTTACCGGCGTGACCGACCCGCGTCTGATTGCTTTACTGCTGGCGGGAATCATGTCGAGTATTTATATCACGTTTGCTTAAAGTACAGATTACTATTCCTGTTTCTGTGTTGCCTGCAGCATTTCATCGATCAGCGGTACGATCTGTTTCTCGTATGTAAAACCTTCCTGACCGTATTCCAGTGTTTCATTGTCGAACCGTTTTTTCAATTTGCCGTCAACGCCGTAGACATAAGCTGCCGGGATCGCTGCCAGTTTAATACTCTCATAAAGTTTCTCGTCAGGCG
>NZ_CALFPF010000465.1 GCF_937919775.1 uncultured Gimesia sp. | reverse complement strand
TTTCAGACTCTCCATCGACATGTCAGGCCGTTCCATTAACCGGGCGGTTTTGCTGCGGGCAAATTTCTGATCGTTGATGGTGAATCTCCAGATCATAAAGGCAAGCGCGATGCTGATTACCAAAAAGAGGCTGACAACGTATTTGGCGGCTCCCGATGAAGACGCCGTTTCGGCTGCTGCGGGGGGGAACCAGCGAATTTGTCGGGCTATCAGCAATGGTGCTGTCTGCAGTTTGCCTGCCACTGAGGGATAGCCATACTTTTTGAAGTAATAACCGGTGATCTGGACGGCGGGCATATTTTTCAGATCGGTTCCCTGTGGGATACCTTCCGGAAGTTGCGTACAGAGTACACGCCAGGGGTGTATTCCGGAATCTTTCGAAAAGAACCAGCCTTCGTAGAGCGTCTGGACGCCGTAAGAATTTTCATCAATGATCAGTGGCGTGAGCCTTTTGAGTTGCCCTTTGACCGTCATCAGTTGTCCGCGGTATTGGGGAGATTCGGTCATCACGACCACGAACGGAGGCGCGGGTTCCGATGACTTTTCCAGGATATTCTGGGGAATGGCAGCGGCTTTGGCGAGCAGATAGTATAGAGCACCTGCTTCATGGTCGCGTATGCCGAGCGTACTGTCGGAAACGTGCTGCATGATCTGGGGGTCAACCCGCACATCGTACTCCCCATTTTCCAGCTGCGAATGGGCCGTCTCCGGAAGTTTGACTTTCGGTTTTGGCTCTGAAAGGAACTCATCCGGTTTCAATTTCAGGTCTTCTTTGACGCTGAAGTCAATTTCACGCTGCGGAACTTCGGTTTGCTGAGTGGCAGGCTCCTCTGTCGGGCGACCAGTGAGCCAGTACCAGCGACTGGGTTGGGAGGCGTAATGCATTGCGAGGAAGATCACGCCAATGGCAGCGACGAGTCGGAACAGCCGGACCTGATCGCGGCGGCTGAAGTAGGAAGGCGCTGTTGATCGTTTATGAAATCGCATTCATCAACGCCCTTTGTGCTGGTTCCAGTAATCAATGATCATGGTATTCGACCGGAGTTCCCCGGAAGGAAGCCGGTTGTCACTATTATTATTTACGCTTTGGTTTATACATGTGGGTGGCCTGTCCGTGGAAGATTTCCGCAGCTTCCATGATGGTTTCAGAAAGCGTGGGATGGGCGTGAATGCTTGCGGCGACATCTTCCGCGACTGCCGCCATTTCCACTGCCAGGACCCCTTCTGCGATGAGTTCGCCGGCGCCAGGACCAACGATGCCGACTCCCAGGACGCGTCCCGTTTTCTTGTCGAAGATCAATTTGGTGAGTCCTTCCGTACGGGCCAGTGTCTGAGCGCGACCGGAGGCAGCCCAGGGGAACCGCGTGATTTCAACATCCAGCTCCTGCTCTTTGGCCTGTTGTTCCGTGATGCCGCACCAGGCAATTTCCGGGTCTGTGAAGACGACTGCGGGAATGGCGATGTTATCAAACTCGGCAGGCTCACCGGCGATGGTTTCGATGGCGACTTTCGCCTCGCGGGTCGCTTTGTGTGCCAGCATCGGTTCGCCGGCGATATCACCAATCGCGAAGATATGCGATTCGGCGGTTCGCTGATGGGAATCGTGTTTAATGAATCCCCGTTCGTCGAGTTCCAGTTTTGTGTTTTCGAGGCCGAGCCCTTTATTGTTCGGGCGGCGTCCGATGGAAATCAATACGCGATCGAAGGTCTGTTGAGGTTCAACCCCTTCACCGGATAAGTCGGCGATAATTCCACCATTGTCCGGCGTCAGCTTTTCGACTTTGGTATTCAGGTGAATGGCGGCGAAACTTTCGGTCAGACGTTTCTGCAGAGGGCGTACCAGATCGCGGTCTGCGCCGGGAAGTAAGCCGTCGGTCATTTCGACTACGGTCACCTGAGACCCGAGAGCGGCGTACACGCTGCCCATTTCCAGGCCGATATAACCGCCGCCGACCACGAGCAATTTTGCAGGGATATCTGCCAGTTCGAGTGCGCCGGTCGAATCCATAATGCGCGGGTCATCCAGATCAAACACGGGCGGAACCGCCGGTGAGGAACCGGTGGCGACAATCGCGTACTTGAATTTGATGACTTCTTTTGATCCATCGGCTTTTGAGACTTCCACCGACTGGGAGTCATGGAAGCGTGCGAATCCCTTCAGGATTTCGACATGACGGGCTCCCGCCAGTTGCGTAATGCCCCCGGTCAATTGGGTGACGACTTTGTTTTTGAACTCGCGTAATTTGTCGATGTCGATGTCAGGCTTCTGAAACGAAACTCCCCAGTCGGAGGATTCTTTGGTTTCGTTGATGAGCTTGGCGACATGCAGCAGTGCTTTGGAGGGGATGCAGCCTCGATTCAGGCAAACGCCGCCGGGGGCGACATCATCGTTAACCATGATCACTTTGAAGCCTTTGTCTGCTGCGTCGAAAGCAGCAGGGTAACCGCCGGGACCACCGCCGATCACTACAATATCCGTTTCTCTGGTTGCTGATCCAGACATAATATACGTTAACCTTCTGTTTGTTTTTTAAGCTTCAATACGGTTCGAGATTGTTTCTCAGCAGTCAACCAGCAGGTTGAACGGATCAGAGAGTAAGCTGGAAATACGCACAATAAAGCGGGCAGCGTCTGCACCGTTAATCACCCGATGATCGTAAGAAAGCGACAGCGGAAGCATCAGACGGGAGACCGGGTTATTGTTTACCAGTTGGAATTCATTTCGCGAGCGGGACATGCCCAGAATGGCAACTTCCGGATAGTTCACAATCGGCGTAAACGAAGTGCCGCCCAGACCTCCCAGGTTGGTGATGGTGAAAGTTCCCCCCTGCATATCGCTCATTTCCAGTTTGCGGTCACGGGCTTTGATCGCCAGCACATTCATTTCCTGTGCGATGGCAATGATATTTTTCTTGTCAACATTTTTGACCACGGGAACGACCAGACCATTTTCCGTATCGACGGCGACACCGATGTTGATGTATTTCTTAAACACGATTTCATCGGTCTGCGGATCGAGGCTCGAATTAAACGCAGGGAACTCATGCAACACGATGGCAACGGCCTTCATTGCCAGCGCGGTCATCGTCACTTTCGGACCCGAGTAGTTTGGTTTCGAAATGAAGAGTTTACGCGCTGTTTCCAGATCCGTAATGTCTGCCAGATCGTGTTGTGTGACGTGCGGGACAATCTGCCAGGAAAGGCTGAGGTTATTTGCAGACACACGCGCGAGTTTTTTCATTTTCTGGCGTTCGATTTCACCGAACTGGGTGAAATCGGGCAGTGGTGGAACAGTGATGCCTCCGCCACCACCAGCGGGGCCGCCGCCGGCGATCAGGTTTTTGACGTAGTTTTCCACATCTTCCTGTGTGACGCGACCACTGGGGCCGGAGCCGTTGACCAGGTGCAAGTCGACTCCCAGTTTACGGGCAAGGCGACGAGTGGCAGGTCCTGCAGGAACGGGAGTATTATTTGTAGAACCTTCTGCAGCTGGTGCCGCTTTGGAAACAGAGGGGGCAGGAGGAGCAGCCGGTTTGGTCTCTGGTTTCGTTTCCGGAGTCGCCGCTGATTCGGCTTTCGCCGGTTCAGCCGCTTTGGGTTCGGCTGCGGCCGGCTTCGTTTTTTCAGCAGGGGCTGCTGACGGTGCACCATTGGATTGTTCAATCGTCAGCAGAACGGTGCCAATCGGGATCGAGTCTCCTTCGGATACCTTCAATGCGGCAATCGTGCCACTATAGGGTGATTCCAATTGGACGACCGCTTTGTCAGTTTCGATGTCCATCAGAACTTGACCCTGTTCCACGGTATCGCCAACGGCGACCGCGATTTGTCCGACATCCGCCGATTCCACACCTTCACTTACTTCGGGAAGTTTAAATTCAGTTGCCATAGTTTTGTCGTTCTATTCGTTTAGTATTTCTTTTTTATTTAGCCCGTTGACTGTGGCTGCTTAAGCCAGTCGGGGATTGACTTTTTCCGGATCGATTCCCAGTTCCTTGATGATTGCCGGCAGTTTTGATTTATCGAACTGACCTTCTTCAGCCAGCGAGACGAGCGTTGCCACAACGACATTCTCAGCATCAATTTCAAAATGACGTCTGAGCGATTCACGTGTTTCACTGCGCCCAAAACCATCTGTTCCGAGGACACAATAATTTCCAGGAATCCCTTCACGAATCTGATCGGCGACCAGTTTAATGTTATCGCTGGAAGCGATGAACGGTCCCTGAACTCCTTCGAACGTGATATCCAGGAACGATTTATGCGGTTCAGAATCAGGATGCAGCCGGTTATGGCGTTCCACGTCTTTCACGTTTCGCGCCAACTCGTTGTAACTGGTCACACTCCAGACATCGGTGGCGATCTGGAATTTCTCTGCCAGTATCTCCTGAGCACGGAGCACTTCTCGCAGAATCGGACCGCTGCCAAACAGTTGGGGACGCATGGAAACCGCAGGTTTTTCCATATCCAGAGCACGGAATTTATAAATACCGTTGATGATGCCTTCGACGATGTGTTCGCCTTCCGGCATGGGAGCCATCTCGTAATTTTCATTATAGACAGAGAGATAATAGAAAATCTCTTCGCCTTCCTGATACATGCGACGCATCCCGTCCTGGATAATGACTGCCAGCTCATAAGCATATGCAGGATCGTAAGCGTGGAGCGTCGGAACCGTGGAAGCCATCACATGACTGTGTCCATCCTGGTGTTGCAGTCCTTCGCCGTTCAGGGTCGTTCTGCCGGAGGTACCTCCCAGCAGGAAGCCTTTCGTGCGCGAATCGGCGGCGGCCCAGACGAGATCGCCGACTCTCTGGAAACCGAACATGGAATAATAGACGTAGAACGGAATCATATTCACGCCCTGGTTGGAATAAGCAGTACCAGCGGCGATGAAAGAGGAAATCGCACCGGCTTCGTTGATGCCTTCTTCCAGAATCTGGCCGTCTTTGGCTTCGCGGTAATACATCAGCTGATCACGGTCAACCGGTTCGTATAACTGTCCCTGGCTGGCGTAAATACCACACTGCTTGAAGAGACCTTCCATCCCGAAGGTTCTGGCTTCGTCGGGAATGATGGGCACGATGCGTTTGCCGATGACTTTATCGCGGAGCAAATTGCCCAGCAGAATGCCGAAGGCTCCGGTAGTCGATCCTTTTTTACCCGCCATGCTCTGCATGAATTTTTCGAGTGACGCCAGCGTGGGAGTTTCCAGGCGTTCTTCTGTTGGGGTCCGCTTGGGAAGGTATCCGCCCAGTTCTGCCCGTTTCTTTTGCAGGTACAGCATTTCCGGGCTGTTTTCTTCGGGTTTGTAGAAGGGGGTGTTTTTGACATCTTCATCACGGATGGGAATTCCAAACCGGGATCGGAAATCTCTCAGTTCATCTTCATTGGCTTTTTTTACATTGTGGGCGACGTTGCGTCCTTCTCCGGCTTCACCGAGACCATAACCTTTGATGGTTTTCGCCAGAATGACTGTCGGGGAACCGGTATGTTTCACGGCAGCGCTATAGGCGGCGTATACTTTTTCCGGATCATGACCGCCGCGTCCCATGCGTTTGATCTGATCGTCGGAAAGATGTTCTGCCATCTTGGCCAGTTCCGGATTCTCGCCGAAGAAATGTTCCCGGATGTAGGAACCCGGTTCCACGACGTATTTCTGGTACTGTCCATCGACGACTTCTCCCATCCGCTTGACGAGATAACCATTTTCATCTTCAGCCAGCAGGTGATCCCAGTCACTGCCCCAGACCACTTTAATACAATTCCAGCCTGCACCGCGGAAAGCGGCTTCGAGTTCCTGGATGATCTTGCCGTTCCCGCGAACAGGTCCATCAAGACGCTGCAGGTTACAGTTGATAACAAAAATCAGGTTGTCCAGATGCTCTCGTGAAGCAAGCGTGATCGCTCCCAGCGTCTCAGGTTCATCCGTTTCCCCATCGCCAACAAAACACCAGACCTTGGATTGGGAAGTGTCCATGATACCCCGGTTATGGAGGTAACGCAGGAAACGTGCGTGATAAATGGACATAATCGGGCCCAGGCCCATTGAGACCGTGGGAAACTGCCAGAAATCAGGCATCAACCAGGGGTGAGGGTATGAGGATAAACCGCCGCCCCGTGGCAGTTCCTGACGGAAGCGTAACAGGTTTTCTTCTGTCAGCCGACCTTCGACAAATGCCCGAGCATAAACACCGGGGGAAGCGTGTCCCTGGAAATAAACGACATCGCCAGAGTGGTCTTCCGTGCGGGAATGAAAGAAATGATTGAAACCGATTTCCCAGAGTGTAGCCGCTGAAGCATAGGTTGAAATGTGTCCGCCAATACCGTCGTGATCTTTATTGGCGCGAACCACCATCGCCATCGCATTCCAGCGAATGATACTTTTGATGCGCCGTTCGATTTCGCGATTGCCTGGAAAAGGCGTTTGTTCTTCGGGCGAGATGGTATTGATGTAAGGTGTATTGGCAGTGAAAGGCATCGTCACTCCCTGACGATAAGCCCGTTCCTGCAGGATCGCCAAAACGTGTTTCACTCTTTCCTTACCATAACGGATGATAAGATCATCCAATGATTCAAACCATTCTTCAAGTTCTGCCGGATC
>NZ_CALFPF010000464.1 GCF_937919775.1 uncultured Gimesia sp. | reverse complement strand
TCTCGAATTAATTAAGATCAAACTGTTGTTTGCGAATGTCTTCGTAGAGCAACATTTTATGGATATCACCAACGAGGCCGCTTCGAAGGACGTTCGAAGCTGATCTCTCAATCGATCTTTTTCCCAAAGGGAGAACAGCGATGCGCGATTCTCATCTGACTCACTGGTTTCGGAACTCTGTCATACTCGGCTGTTGTTTCAGTCTGATCTCAATCAGTGTAGTGCAAGCCGAGGAAATCGAGAACAAAGCGGCAACGCCAAAACCAAAACAGGTCCAAATACAGATTCAGGTCAAAGATGGCAAAGTCGTCCCGCTGATCACCAATGGTGCGACTCAGAAAAAGCCGGAGCCCGTCAAAGTTCCCGAAGGAACGCACCAGCAGATTGCTGTGATCGAGGTTGGCAGCAAATTGTATCCCGGTATGCGAATCAAGACGTTTTGTCTGGATCAGTCGGGAAATCTGCTGGCCGCCTATGGAACGGGAGCAGGGGAAATTCGGGTCTTCAATCCGGATGGAAAACTACTGGAAACCTGGAAGGTTCCGATCGCTCCGGATGCCATCAACGTGGATCAGGATGGCACGATCTACGTCGCCGGCAGCGGTAAGATTTTGAAGCTCGACAACAAGGGAAGTATTCTCTCCACCAACGACGCCCCGCACGCCAAAGCGATCATGGATAATAATGCCAAACTTCGCGAGCAGGTGGTACAGCAGAATAAAGCCCGGAATTCGTCGGTCGTCTCGATGGTGCCACGTCTGGAGAAAATGATTCAGCAGTTGAAAGATCAGAGTAAAGGCAAAGCAATGTCCGCGCAGGACAAAAAACGGTTGCTCTCCTACGAACGGATTCTGGAACAATATCAAAAGAGGGAGCTGACGGCAAAGAAATCCAAAGAGCCCACGGAACAGGAGATCAACGCGCAGGTGGAAGCGATGTCGAAACTGAAAATGCGGGTCTCCTCGATCTCTATGAACGAGAAAGAAATCTTCCTGGCCTGCTCAGCCATCGAAGGTTATGGATACGAGGTCTGGCGAACCGACAAAAACTTTGAGAACGGGGCGATCGTCGTCAAAGGCCTCCGTGGCTGCTGTGGTCAGATGGATGTGCAATGTAACAAAGACGGAATCTTCGTCGCAGAAAACTCACGGCACCGCGTGAGCCATTATGACCGCAATGGAAAAGAGATGAACCATTGGGGAAGTCGGGATCGCAACGGTGTCGAAGGTTTCGGCAGCTGCTGTAACCCGATGAATGTCGCCGTCGGCAAAGCCGGGGAAGTTTATACGGCGGAATCGAATCTGGGATACATCAAACGTTATTCAGCCGACGGTAAATATCTCGATTTTGTGGGGAAAGTCGACCTGGTTCCCGGTTGCAAAAACGTCTCGATCATGGTCACGCCGGATGGAGATCGGGTTTACATGATGGATCTGACACGGAATCATATTATCGTCATGGCCCGCAAACCAACGGCCACCGCAAGTACAGCAAAGTAAGCAGGCTCAGGCTGGCAGGTTCGCCTCGCATGCTGTGTCTCAGCGAACTTTCAGCCTGTGGTCACTCATCTGAATGAGGAGAGAAAAGTGACGTTCAAACAGATTTCGTTTTACCTGTTGTCTCTGGTGGCATGCCTTGTATTCAGTGGTTCGTCTGCTTTTGCGGGGGAGACCTCGCCTGCAAAACAGGTCAGCCCACAACCGTTGACGCTGATCGTGATGGATCCCCTGGCAGCACCTCTGTCCTGCCCTTGTGTAAAAGGTTACGCGCAGCGCGACTATGAGAAGCTGGGTGAGTATCTGCAGAACGAACTGGGATGCAAAGTCGAAGTCAAGTTTTCGGAATCACTGGCAAAAGTTCTACCGGAAAATGCGAACAAACAAGCATTTCTGATCATCGGCAAGGACTCGGTCGTTCGCGCGGATGCCAGTGCAGCGAAGCTGCCCGTGAACCCGGTGGCCCGTCTCTCGGATCTCAAGGGAGCAACCACGCAAACCGGATTGATTGTGGTTCCATCGAACGATCCCGCTCAAACAGCCAAAGATCTGCAGGGCTATCGGATTTTCTTCGGGCCCTCAGAATGTGATGAAAAACATCTCGCCGCCATGGCCATCTTGAAAAAGGCCCAGGTCACGATTCCCGAAAAACTGGAAATCAGCGCAGCCTGCAGCGATGGTGCCTGTAAAATTCTGGAGTTTGATAAAAACGTGCGTGCGGCCGCTGTCATTTCCAGCTATGCGAAACCGCTTCTGCAGGGGTGTGGCACAATCAAAAAAGGAGATCTGCGCGTTGTGGCGGAAACAAAACCGGTTCCTTTCATCACAGCTTTTGTCAGCGGCAATCTGAAGGCCGTCGAACAACAGGAAATCAACAACGCACTGCTGAATGTGGTAACGCAGCCGGAACTCTGTACATCTTTAGAATCGCTGTTGGGGTTTGTACCCCTCGAAAATCCAGGAGACACATCCCAACCAGCCACCGCGGCTGGTAAAAAAAAAATAGTCGAACCGGGGGGTAAGCAATCCACTTCAGTCTGGCCTGGCTGGCTCGGGCCGCAGCGGAATGGTTCTGTACCACAACTGCCAGCGTCATTGCCCGCCAAAGTGATCCGCATCTGGAATTATACCCTCGCCTTCCCCGGACTGGGGGGCATAGCCGCGACTCAGGATAGAGTCATTTTTGGTGATCGGGGGCTGGATAATCAGACCGACCTTTTTCGCTGTCTGTCCGCCAGTGATGGAAAAGTACAATGGATTGTAGAATATCCTGCGGCGGGAGAGCTCGATTATGGAACCTCTCCCCGTGCCACTCCGTTGATCTATGGCGATCTGGTCTTTCTACTCGGTGCATTTGGTGATTTACATTGTGTGGAAATCGCGACGGGAAAGATCTTCTGGAAAAAGAATCTGTATCAGGAGTACGGACTGATCGAAAAGCCCACCTGGGGAACGTGTTCGTCTCCTTTGATCGTGGAAAACCGGTTGATTGTCAATCCCGGCGCGAAAGAGGCTTCGCTGGTTGCTTTGGATCCTCAGACCGGGAAAACCTTATGGCAGACTCCCGGTAACGCAGCCGCCTATGGATCGCTTATCGCTGGAAAATTCGGCGGGCGGCTCCAGATTGTAGGCCATGATTCCGTTTCGCTGGGGGGCTGGGATCTCAAAACAGGTCAACGATTATGGACGGTGATTCCGAAATATTCGGGAGACTTTAATGTTCCTACCCCTCTGAATTTGAATGGGAAGCTGTTGGTGACTACCGAAAATAACGGGACGCGACTGTATGACTTCGATCAAAACGGGATTATCAATCCCCAGCCGCTGGCTATCAATGAAGATCTGAGCCCCGATATGAGTACGCCGATCCAAATTGGCGATCGGGTGTATTGTGTCTGGAATGACATCTACTGCCTGAATTGGAAAAATGGTTTGAAAACGTCTTGGAACGCAGCAGATAAGGCATTCAGTGATTATGCCGCCCTGATCACCGATTCTAAGCGAATTCTCGTGATCGGCAAAGGAGGCCAGTTAGTGCTGGTCGACGGCGCAGCGAAGCCGTTTCAGGTCGTCTCCCGCTTGGATCTTTTTCCCAGTCCGGGTAATGAAAATATCTTTTCTCACTGTGCCCTGGTCGGCAACCGCCTTTATCTTCGTGGTGAAAGCGAACTGATCTGCGTTGATCTGACGGGGCAAAAGTAGTCTTGAGATTTCTCCTGTTCGATAAAAAAACGCCTGATAATCCGGTTGGATTCTTCAGGCGTTTTTGTTTCACGCTTTTACTTTTCGACGTTATGGTTTCAGCTGATGCTTGCCATTATCAAATTGTTTGTGGCAGGCATTGCAGTTTTTCAGCATCGATTCGAAATGTGCTTTGCTGGCTTTAAAGTCTTTCGCTTTGGCTGCCTTGTAGAGCTGGCCACCAAACTGGCGCACCTGAATGCTGTGCTGGTCCCAGTCCGTACGGCTGTTTTCAGGCTTGTGCAGCAGCAGGAGATTTCCACCTTCTGCCAGAATCAGTGAGTCGGACTTGATGGCTTTCCAGATCTGGTTATTTTCAGGCTCGGCTGCCAGGGACATCTTCAGCCTTCGATAAGTCGGCTGGAACACATATTCCATGAATTCGTGCATATCAGGTTCGACTGGCACGCCTGTCTGTGGTTTATCCTTAGCGTCGGCGGCTTGAGACGGCGCTGTCTGAGACCAGGTCAGCGCGACTCCCATTCCCAGCAGCAGGCCCGCGGTCAGTATAGAGCGAAGATTCAGATTCATCTTGATTTTTCCTTAAAAGTTTCGTGTTAATAAACTAAGGGTGTGACTGGAGCAACAGCATCCATCCCAAGTGAAACTCAAGTCGGAGGATCTGTCTGCTCACAGGAAAGAAAGAAACTGCAGCGGCTGTGCTCTGTTTAAATCAGTAGCGCATTCAGCAAAATATAGGTTGGGCGACCGTATTTGGTCTCCGGGGGGGAAACCATATGCAGCCATTGTCGGTCAGGAATCGTAAGGGAACCGTGAGCAGGCAACAGGGGCAGAGAATTGATGTCATACGGAATTCGGCTGTCAGCCTGGATTGGAAAGGCAGCACACTCTTCTTCCATCAAAGCAAACGGCCAATCTGAATGGCAGTGCCAACCTTGCGGAAGCCGGGAGGCGGGAGTCGCTGGGTGGTACAATTGCAGATGTCTGACTAACTGTTGTCCGCTCAACCCCTGATGCGTATGTTCCCAACGTAGCGGCAAGTGGCTGACGATGAGCATCAGTAGCAGGGCCAGGAGTTTGTTACAGTGATTCGTCATGAGTCGCATCGTAAATCATCTTCACTCAATATTGTGATGAGACAAAACCAGGCCCGTTCTCAGGCAGGCAATACCCGGATTGTAATCAATTAAAGATCGGTCGACAACAGTTTGGGATTGGAGACTCTAAGATGAGTTGCTCTTTTGTGAATGTTTTATCGCCTCGAATCAACAAAAGAATCACGTTTCGTAACGCCGTTGATCGTCGGTTATTTCTGTCTCTCCATTAGGGCGCGACGATCGGACATGCTCCGCGTCAGCGTTTCCATTTTCTCTGTGAGACTCTGGAATTCATCCAATTCGGATTTTCGGGGTGAGGTTTTGAGCGGTTGACTCAGGGATCGTGCTTCTTCAATCAATTCAGCTGCTTCCTGATCACGTTTTAATGCGATCAAACTTTCAGCAGCGTCAAGTAATTGATAGGACGTTCTATCTTCTACTAAAAATTCATTGATTACAGTTAACGCTTGAAGATGGCGTTCTGCCCGCCGTAATTCCAGAGCGAGTAAATAGGTAGCTTGGAGCCAGTCATCGGTGCCATGTTTCGTTGCGTTGCGATATCTCTGACAGGCTTCGATGGATTTCTCCACCGGGGTATGTCTAAGCATCAACTGTACTTTCCATGCGAGTAGCTTTAAACGTTTCTCTTTATCACTGCCCGCCTCGCGCAGTCGTCGTTCAAAATGGGCGATTCCTTCGTCAAATCGCTTGAGGCGAAAGAGGTTGAAGGCTTCGCGGTTCAGAAATGCTTCGAGGGAATCTTCCGGAATATTGTCCAAAGCGAGAACGCGTTGGCAGTTTTCCAACGCCTGTTCGAATTGATCACCCCACTCCAGATAGGCTTGGCGTGTCATCTCTAACCGCCAGCGTACCTGTTCATTTTTTGTCGTTTTAAGAGATTCGGCAATAAATTGAATGGCACCCGTGTAGTCTTTTTTGGAATCAAAGGCTTTCAGTTTGTCAAACACGTCGTTTTCGGCGATCCATGCATCGCGGCTGCTACGCAGGGAGATATATTTGTTGGCAATACTACCAGTGTTATCCGTCAGCTTAAGTATTTCCTCCACGGTCTCCTTGTAGAAATGCAGCAGCGGTTCGTCACCACGCTCATCGATGTCCCCCAGTTGCGGCGCGATCGAATCCAGCGCATGACTAAGCAGGCGGGCACGCGATATTCCCGATTCCGCAGCCGCAGCAGTTAACAGTGCATCGCACTTTGTTTTTGCTTTTTGCGCAGCGGTAACAAACTTCAGATATCCCTGCAGACCTGTTTTTTCGTTGTAACCAGTAATGAATGCATACGGGATCCCTGCGCCGTCGGCTAATACCGCAGTGGGAGCTGCTGGCGCGAGGTAATGGCTTTGCAGTTGCTGGAAGCGAATTTCCCGTTTTTTTTCCTCGGGTGTTTCACCGAAATTAAAATCCAGTTCCACAAATACGTATTGCTTCGACAACGCATCTACGAATTCGTGCTTCTGAAAGATAGCCTGATCAAGCAACTCGCAGTGGTAGCACCAGCCATGCCCTGTGAAAAGCAGGAACAGATCTTTTCCTTCGGCCTTCGCGATTTGCTTTCCTTTTTCAAAATCTCGAATCCAGTCAGGCCCCGTGGCAGCATTGACATCGTCGGCAATCAGATGAATGAGACAGAAGGTTGCAAGTATTATCCATTTTGGCATGACTTACTCTTTCAAAAGCAGAACGAACGAGGGGCTTACTGGTATCCGATCCTGTTTATGATTTCCTCGGATTGACAAAGAAGGGATGATCCATAGTTGATCTATTTATCTAACAATTATAGATGAAATCTGTTTTTATCAGAAAAATGATGTTGGTGGCTCACATATTCTTTCGGCGAGGAGAACTTACTTACTGTTCGGAACGCCGTTGATGGTCCAGTAGATTTCTTCGTGAAACGGTTTTCCCTGCCGGTCTTTGAGGTTCAGTTTCAGATGTACCTGATTGACTGGTTTGAGATCAGGCACGGTCAGCTTCACACTCTTGCCATCTGCGGAAAGCGTTGCTTTGGTGAAGTTTAATTTCTCTTTCCCCGGTTGATCGGTGGTGGGAGAATACATGTCGGAACCGTATGCGGGACGCCAATGGTAGTTCCACTGTTCGGCGAGATACGATTTCAAGTCGGCGGCGGTTTTCGGATCGAGGGGGAAGTTGAAACTCAGCCTTAATCCATCTGGTTCGACCTGACAATCAGTCACGAGTGATATCGGTTTCCCGGTATAGCGCAGACGTTGAACGCCTTGGTCGACGAGCCCCGGTCGGCCGCCGCCGTTCCATCCGTCCAGACCGACCGCATACACTTGGCCGTCAGCCGGATTCACGCGAGCCCGGTGGATGCCCGAGCTGAAATCAAACGGTAATTTGATGATCGCGGCCTGGTTGGTTTCGTCAAATTCCTGCAGCATCAGATAATACAACCAGCCTTTGCCGAAGCTGGTGTGCAGTAAGCGACCGGAAAGGGGGCCCCAGCGTGGATCATCGACCCACAATTGTCCGCCTGAGGAATTGTCGAAGTCCTGCGGCATCCAGATCAGCGGTTGGTCGAATGTTTTGGGGGGAATCACTTTGCGATGATCAATGCGACCACCGTCCGGTGCCCAGCCGTCTCCCCCTGAGTGTGTCTGCACATAACCGTAGAAGCCGCCCGGCTTCACCAGACTGATTTTGGAAGCGGGCATCCAGTTGCCCTGATTGTCGCTGACCGTCATCCGGTTGTCAGGCAACATGCCCATGCCGTTGGGCGTGCGAAACCCTGTGCAGTACACGTCGCGTTGTGTTCCGTCAGGGGAGACTTTCATCACCGCGCCCGGCAATGCATAGCTCGTATACTGGCCGCACTTCGCATAATAAAAATTGCCTTCCGTATCAGTGTGCAAATCGAAATTGAACGCATGGAAGAAGCGGGAGACGTCGGTATCTGCCGAAAAACTCTCGTAGAAGTCGGCCTCGCCGTCGTGGTTCAAATCATGCAGACGCGTCAATCGATCTTTGCAGGTGACATAGATTGTGTTGTCTACCACTTTTACGCCAAAGGGTTCATACAGCCCGCCAGCAAAGCGTTTCCATTTCAGGTTCAACAAGTCTTTATCGATACCGGAAACAATCCAGATATCGCCGCCATGGGTTGCAACGACCATCCGACCATCGGGGAAGAAATCGAGTGCCGAGGTGCGAAACCAGGTGTTCCAGGGCGTGGATTCCGGGATGCTGATCGTGTCCAGCACATAAGCGCCCCGTTCCAGCCCGGGATATCCAACGGTCTTTAAAACAGCGGACCAATTGGCGGGGCCGCCGCTGGTCAAGCTTTGGGGATCGACGTGTGTCGTGGTTTCGTCTTGTTTTACCAGTGTCCTTAGTGTGTTTAAATCTCCCGTACCGGTTCCAGTAAAACAGAGAATCTCGACGAGCCGTGGTTTGTCATCCTCGGGGATGGTTAATACCAGTCGTTGTTGTGAGTCAACCTTCCAACTCATCCCGCTTACATCACCGGAGACGGCGGATGCGGTAAAGGGGCCGAGTTGAATTCCCTGTGAGCGACCGCTGAGGACAATCGAATCTGCCGCGGGTCCCTGTTTCTGTTGAGGCTGCGTTTCATTTCCCGTCAAGAGACCGGAAAAATTCGCGTCTCTTTTCTCGGGGGTTGCCGTTGCCAGTATCAATGCGTTTCCGGCACCGATATGCATACGATGTCGCACCGCCGTTTTTCCTTCGACTGCGATCGGCAATTCGGTAATCTCACGACCATCAATTTGATAAGCGAGCACGAGCTGTGTTCCGTGCAGATAGTGACCGTGGTAGAGCAGCCAGTTTTCGGGCAGCGGTCCCCGTGGTCGTAAATTCTCACGCGGGTAATCGAGGGTCCCTGCATGGCCCCACTGCCAGCCCGTCAGTCCTGTTAATTGTTTGCCCTGTGGCTGAGGTACGCCTTCACCGCGGCCGCGAATATGCTGAGTCTGACTTAAATCGAGAAACCCGCCTTGCCAGATGCCTGCCTGATTCAGCGTGTGCAGGTCGTACGAGATGGTTGTCGCATCATCCAGTTTGACTGTCAGAGCGCTGGTCGTGATTCGCCCCAGCTGTGAAGCCAGTGCCGGGCCAAAATCGCGTTTGATATTCAGATCGAATTCACCCGACTTCGTTCCTTTCGGGAGACGCTTGCGATACTCCTCAGTCACTACCGTGTATGCCGGATTATTCGGTTTCATAAATTCTTCACGAATATAATGCACCACCTGATACCGTTCTTTCGGGCTCAGGTGTTGCATCGGGCCCATCAAGCCGTTGCCTTTGGAGAGCGTCACAAACATCAGATACGGGTCGGCACCAAACTTCAATGGCTGTGTGCCGAACGCCCGGGCCGTAGGCAGCGACGGTTTATTCCCGTCCGCACCATGACAGTTAATACACAGACCCTGAAAGATCTGTTTTCCTGCCTCAAAATCCTGTTGACTCATTCGTTTCAGAATACCCGCGTGGTCCAGATTTTGGGTGTCGTCTTTGACGAGCAATTCTTCTGCCGATGGTTTCAGTTCCGCCGCACGCTGCGCACCGCCGCGGGCGACGTTGAAAACATAGCTGACTAAATCAAAGAACTCAGCCTGACTATTCAGTGTCCCCACCAGCCCGGCAGGCATCATGGAATTCTGGCTGACGGTTTTTTCGTCGATCTCTTGTTTGGGGACCACTATTTCCTGTTCCAGATTGGAGGCATCACGTAAAACCAGTGAATCCTTTCGGTCTTCCGCTACCAGCCCGGAAACCAGTTTACCGTCGGTTTTAATGATCGTTACTGTCTCGAAGCCTTGTTTGATTTTTGTCGACGGCGCGAGGATCGATTCGACCAGATACTCATCGGTCAGCGTTTGATCGGTCTTTGTCAGATCGGGACCCAGCGGGGTTGAGTCATTCCCGCTGTCATGACATTTAATGCAGGCCGCCACCGATTTGTAAAAAATGAGAGCACCCCGTTTCGGATTTCCCCGTCGGCGGGCTTCTTTGGCTAGTTGTTCCAGCGGAGCCTGTTTGAGTTGTTGTTCCAGAGAACTTGCCGGTGGTTGAGCTTCGACAGGCAGAATCAGTGAGCCTGTCAGACAGCAGACCACCAGAAAAGAGCGCAGTATCGAATTCATGGAAGCGACCTTCATGAGGGATGTTTCTCAGGTTCTCAAAAGAGTGAGAAGGACTCAGATATCACTATCTTAGAAGAGAGTCTGCCAACATTCCAGAATAGAACCTGTGTCGAGCCATGAATTCAGGGAGGCAAGAAGCGATGATCGAAACGGCAATGACGCGGTATCAATCTGAGCGTTACTGCGTTCGCCGTCGTTTTGGATTTGCCATTTATGAGGTAGGCAGGGGATTCGCGGTCGAATGCCCAATTGCTCTGGTTGAAAAGATGAAATAAAAAGTGCCAGGAATCTCTTATTGACCGGTAAAGCGGGCTGCATCACACGATCTCGGAACTCGAAAGTACAGCCGCCCCAAGGAGTACACCATTGAAGTCGTGAATCGATTCCTGGCACATTTGTGTTTTGTCTAACTGTGCGATCCTTATAATTGAGGCTGCTTGACTCGAGGAACCTCAGGATTCAACTTGCTTTTGATCTGTTCAATGGCGGCTTTCTGCTCCTCAGCATCGACTGATCCGTCCTGATTCGTGTCAAGCGTTCGAAACAGCCTTTGGAGCGGTCTGGGAACTTCAGCCGGACTGATGGCATTGTCCCGGTTTTTATCTAACTTCTGGAAGATGTCTGAATTGAGACCACTGCCGTTCGAGTCGGGGCGACCGCTTAAAATTTTGGCACGATCCAGTACCGCCATCTGCTCCAGCCGATTCAATGTACCATCCCCGTTCAAGTCAGCCCCTGCCATTTGAGTCTGTAGTTGAGGCGGTACTTCATTTCGAGAGATCATCCCGTCACGGTTTTGATCCATCCGCGCCATGACTTGAGTGAGCACTTCGACTGTGTCTACCGTTCCACCCTGGTTCATCCCGTTTTGCATGCCTCCGCCCTGACGCATCTGGCTGCCGCCGCCACCGCCCCCCTGCTGGCATTGACCGCCTCCACCTTGTCCCATCTGCTGGCCACCTCCGCCTTGTCCTCCTCCGCCACCGCCGCGTTGACCACCGCCTCCGCCACCGCCGCCACGTTGACCTCCGCCGCCTCCTCGACCACCACCGCCGCCGCCGCCACGTTGGGCATAAGCGTCACTGGCAAAAATCATCAGCGCAAACAATGTGAGTAGAAAACCAAATTTTCGCATACGTAAAATCCCCCTATCGGACAACAATTGTCAAACCTCAAAAAACATTTGGCCCGAACGAGTTGTTGAACGCCTTTTAATGGCACTCTGAATTTTGCTGATGAATGTAAAGAAGATGTG
>NZ_CALFPF010000463.1 GCF_937919775.1 uncultured Gimesia sp. | reverse complement strand
AACTCAATCCTGCGACAGGAGAAATTTCCTGGCCTGAGGCCCTGATGGGTGAGGAATTTGAAGCGTCTCGCACGAAAATTCAGGAGTTGTTTTCTTTAAAGAATTCCACCGGTGTGACTTCAAGTCTCACACAGGAAATTGATAGTGAAGCGATCGTGATGAAAAATATTCTCCGGGGGCAAATTCGTACGATGCTTCCGAATGATTATCTATCTGCACGCGGATTCATCGAAGGTCTTGCCAATATGGGTAAGGCAGCCTAATCAATCGCTGATAAAGAATCGCTTCCGCATGGCTCTCACGTTTACTCTCCAGCAGGCACTCAAGATTCCACTTGAAGTGAATTCGGTTAATCATGCAGCGTTGAGTGGGCAGTCGATAGATCAGATACGCGCTTTGCCCGTTCTGCACGGCAATCGAAAATTGACGGTTGCCGATTTTTTTGATGTGCAACAATCTGCGAAAGAAGAAGATCTGCTGGTCTGGTCAGGCGATTGTTCCCGCGTGAAATATATCGGTGCCGGGCTGACTTCCGGGCGGATTCGCGTGGAAGGCAATGCGGGAATGCACCTCGGTGCCGAGATGTCCGGCGGCGAGATTCTGGTGGAAGGCAATGTGACCGACTGGATCGCAACCGAAATGAAGGGGGGCACATTATGTGTCAAAGGCAACGCCGGTAATCTGCTGGGGGCCGCCTATCCCGGAAGCAAACGGGGCATGAACGGCGGGACGATTCTGATTCACGGCAATGTCGGCAATGAAGCGGGGCACCGCATGCGCAGGGGGGCGATTGTGATTGGTGGCACGTCCGGCGATGCCATCGGTTTCGACATGATTGCGGGCTCCATTTTTTCGTTCGGAAAAATCGGCGCACAACCGGGTGCCGGTATGCGACGCGGCACGATTGGACTGTTTGGTGAATCGAACGAGCCGGAACTGTTGCCGACGTTTAAATACTCGAATGTATATCGACCGACGTGGCTTGCCTTTTTCCTGCGCGAATTGAGATCCGCGGGTTTTCCGGTTCCTGAAGATTGTTTTGACAGTGACTATCGAAAATACTCTGGAGATTTTCTGGCTCTTGGCAAAGGGGAAATTCTGGTTCGCCAGTAAAGAGCGCCATCCCTTTTGACACTCAGCGTTCCTTCTGCTCATGTCCATACAACGAAACATTGCCGATCGTCTGCATCAGTCGGCTCAAGCCTGGCCTTATCAAAAAGCAGTTGTCTTTCCTGCAGGAAAAGACAAACAGGGGCGCTATACCTACAGCAGTTTCACTTTTGAGCAACTCGATCAGGAGAGTGACCGGCTGGCTCGTGGTCTGATTCAACTGGGAGTGCAACCCGGTACGCGAATTGCTTTGATGGTGCGTCCCGGCCTGGAATTCATCGCCCTCACGTTTGCGCTGTTCAAAGCAGGCGCTGTGATCATTCTGATTGATCCGGGCATGGGCGGAAAAAATATCATTCGCTGTTTAGCGGAAGTCGAGCCGGAAGGTTTCGTGGCAATTCCGTTAGCACAACTCATTCGCAGGCTCAAACGCCGTTCCTTTCCCAAAGCCCGTTTGAATGTGACTGTCGGAAAGCCGGTTTTGACGTCAGGTATTGATTATCAATGGCTGCTGGGTGGAGACTGGGAATCGTTTGAGATGGTACACCGCACGGCAACCGATCCGGCGGCGGTAATTTTTACCAGCGGCAGTACCGGGCCTCCGAAGGGAGTGGCGTACGAACACGGCATGTTCTGGTCGCAGGTGGATCTGTTGCGCGATTATTACCAGATTCAACCGGGTGAAGTTGATCTGCCCGGCTTTCCGTTGTTTGCGCTGTTTAATTCGGCGATGGGGGTGACCACGGTGGTTCCCGATATGAACCCGACCAGGCCCGCGCTGGTCGATCCACAGAAGATTATCGCGCAAATTAACGATCAGGGGGTGACGCAGGCCTTCGGTTCGCCGGCGATGTGGAATCGGATCGGTCGCTATTGTGAACAACATCAGATCAAACTCCCTTCTTTAAAACGAATTCTTTCGGCGGGGGCCCCGGTGCCCGTGCATGTGATTGAACGCATGCGAAAAACATTTGTGAATCTGGAAACCGATATCAATACTCCCTACGGCGCTACCGAATCGTTGCCGGTGGCATCGATCTGCGGACGCGAAGTGCTGGAGGAAACCTCACAGCAGACGGCGTTGGGCGCCGGAACTTGCGTGGGGACGCCATTCCCGGGAGTGCAGGTCAAAATTATCGAGATACACAACGAACCGATTGCGTCCCTCGATCAGGCGGTAGAACTTCCTGCGGGCGAAATCGGGGAAATCATCGTGCAGGGGCCAATGGCGACGCGCGAATATTTTCTCCGACCTGAGGCAACGCGGCTGGCGAAAATTCCAGACGGCGAACGTTTCTGGCATCGCATGGGAGACGTTGGCTATCGTGATGCGGCGGGAAAGCTCTGGTTCTGCGGGCGTAAAGCGCACATGGTCCAAACCGCGTCGGGGCCGATGTTCACGATTTGCTGTGAGGCGATTTTTAATCAGCATCCGCGCATTTATCGCAGCGCGCTGGTCGGCGTCGGCGTGCACCCGGCACAGAAGCCGGTGATCATTGTGGAACCGGAGCAGGGGGATTTTCCTGAAAGCCAGTCTGCTCGAAATCAACTCACACAGGAACTGTTGGCTTTAGGGCAGGCCAATCCTTTAACACGGTCGATTGAAACGGTTTTATTTCATCGCTCGTTGCCTGTCGATATTCGGCACAATGTAAAAATCTTCCGCGAAAAACTGGCACCCTGGGCAGAGAAACAGATCCGATGAACGTACTCGTCACCGGGGGAGGCGGCTTCCTTGGTCTCTACATAGTGGAACAGTTGATTAAAGCGGGTGAGACAGTCCGCGTACTCTGTCGGGGTGACTATCCACGGCTCAAAGAGTTGAACGTGGAAACGGTGCAGGGGGATATTCGTGACGTCGCAGCCGTCGAGCGGGCCTGTGAGGGAATCGACACGGTGTATCACACGGCGGCGGTTTCCGGCATCTGGGGCCCGTGGGATTATTTTTACAGCATCAATACCCAGGGGACTTTGAATATTCTCAAGGCCTGTCAAACGCAGGGCGTGACCCGGTTGATTTATACCAGTTCACCGAGCGTTGTCTATGATGGGGCGGCCCATGAAAATGCTACGGAGCGACTGCCGTACAGCGAACATTTTCTCTGTCACTATCCACACACGAAAATGCTCGCGGAAAAAGCGGTGCTGGCTGCGAATGGCGAAAAAGGACTGGCAACGGTGGCGCTGCGACCGCATCTGATCTGGGGACCTCGCGATAATCATTTGATTCCCCGTTTAATTCAACGCGCCAAATCCGGTCGTTTGCGGCAGGTGGGTGACGGGACCAATCTGGTTTCAATGAGTTACGTCGAGAACGCCGCCGCCGCTCATTTACAGGCGGCGGCCCGGTTGTTTCATGATTCTCCTGTAGGCGGACAGGCTTATTTCATCAACGAGCCCGAGCCGGTTCTGTTATGGGCGTGGATCAATCAGCTCCTGACGGCAGCCGGTTTACCGCCGGTGCAAAAACAGATTTCCATCAAAGCCGCCAAACGGATCGGGGCTGTGCTGGAAGTTCTGTACCGGGTGCTGCATTTACCGGGCGAACCGCCGATGACCCGCTTTCTGGCATCACAACTGAGCAGTTCGCATTATTACGATATCAGCCGCGCCCGTCATGATTTTGGTTATCAGCCTGTCGTTGACTTTGAGGAAGCAATGCGGCGGATGCAGCCCGAGCTGAAGCGCCTCTCAGCGCAGCAGTAAAGCCGGATTTTCCTCAGAATTGCTTTCAGGAAACTGGACACAAAGGTGCGAATCTCTCTTGGTGAAAATACTGATAGAGATTAAACTTGCGGCAAATAGCACTAATAGGGGGCTTTCCCGGATCCCGGCTCGCTGAGTGTGCAGAGGGATCAATAAATAATTTCAGGTGAATGGAGTGGCGAAATGGAGTCGTTTGATCTATCCGAGCATGGAATCAACGTGGAATGGGTGATGCGGAATCCCGACCCTTCGATTTTGTATGAAGAAGCAATTCGCTATGAGCCGGGCGCTTCGATTTCGGATACCGGAGCGTTGCTTGCATATTCCGGCGATAAGACAGGTCGTTCTCCCAAAGACAAACGGGTCGTCAAGCACAAGAACTCGTCTGACGATATCTGGTGGGGGGATGTAAATTATCCACTCGATCAGCACGCGTTTTTCTGCAATCGCGAACGGGCCACCGATTATCTGAATATCTGCCCGCACCTGTATGTGATCGATGCGTTTGCCGGCTGGGACCCTGAATATCAGATCAAAGTGCGTGTGATCTGTTCGCGGCCTTATCACGCGCTGTTCATGCATAACATGTTGATTCGTCCGACCGAGGAACAACTGAAAAACTTCGGCAAGCCCGATTATGTCATCTATAATGCAGGTACCTTCCCCGCCAACCGCTTCACGACCGGCATGACTTCCAAAACCAGCGTGGACCTGAGCATTGAAGACGGTGAGATTGTGATTCTCGGAACGGAATACGCGGGCGAAATGAAGAAGGGTATTTTCACGGTGATGAATTACCTGATGCCCAAGCTTGGTATTCTGTCGATGCACTGTTCGGCAACCGCGGATCGGCAGACGGGGCGTTCATCGGTTCTGTTCGGTCTGTCCGGGACTGGCAAGACAACACTCTCGGCTGATCCTAAACGTTATCTGATTGGCGACGATGAACACTGCTGGACCGATAATGGCGTGTTCAATATCGAAGGGGGGTGTTACGCCAAGGCGATTTATCTTTCGCGTGAAAACGAACCGGAAATCTTTCAGGCACTGCGTTACGGTGCGGTTCTGGAAAATGTGGTGTATGATGAAGCGCATCATCATGTGGATTTCGACGATACCAGCTTTACACAAAATACGCGTGGCGCGTATCCGATTGAGTATATGCCCAGCGCAAAAATTCCGTGTGTTTCCGACCATCCGACCGATGTGATTTTCCTGACCTGCGATGCGTTCGGCGTACTGCCTCCGGTCAGCAGGCTGACTCCCGAGCAGGCCATGTATCACTTTATCAGTGGTTACACCGCAAAGGTGGCGGGAACAGAAATGGGCATTTCCGAACCTGAGGCGACATTCTCTCCCTGCTTTGGCGGGCCGTTCCTGGTCTGGCATCCGGGGAAATATGCCGACCTGCTGGCAGACAAAATCAAGCGGTACAACGCGAACGTCTGGCTGGTCAACACCGGCTGGAACGGCGGCGCGTATGGTGTGGGGAATCGAATCAGTCTGCAGCATACGCGGGCGATTATCGACGCCATTCATTCAGGTACGCTCAATCATGCCCCGACCGAGATCGACCCGATTTTCGGAACGGCGACGGTCACGAAATGTCCTGGTGTCGATTCCAAGATGCTGGTGCCCCATAATTCCTGGGCCGATCAAAGTGCCTACAAAGCCACCGCGATTAAACTGGCAACCAAGTTCAACGAGAACTTCATGAAATACGCATCGGGCGTATCGGAAGAAGTTCTTGCGGCTGCACCGCGGGTGTAGGGCGATTTGAAGAGAATCGATACGGTCTTGACAGGGAAAGAAATTTTCACGTACTCTGCCTCTGCTTTTTCTGATACGAATGCGTTCATATTTCAAAGTGATCAAGATCATGAATTCTGACAGGGGCACATTGTCACAGGGACCTCTCACCACAATAAAACAGGCGCAACGAATTTTTGCGGTCTGTTATGGCGGGGGGCATGTGCTGATGTTGATTCCCGTGTTGGAGCAGCTCAGGTCGCTCGGTTATGAGATTCATGTTCTGGGGCTGACAGCCGCTGGAATCCCTTTGAAAGAGGCCGGCTTTGAACCGTTGGGTTTTCTGGATTTTTTAACCGACGCCGATACTCGGGCGATTGCGCATGGCAAGCGGCTGGCCGAAAAAATGCACTGCGACGGCAAGGTGGTTTCACTCGAAGAGTCGATTGCCTATCTGGGATTGTCCTACGCTGACCTGGAAGATCAACTGGGCATCGAGGGAGCCCGGGCTGAATTTGAGCGGCTCGGTCGGCAGGCCTTTTTACCTGTCAGCATTTTGAGGCGCGTGTTTGACCGGGTTCAACCTGATGTCGTGATTACCACCAGTTCCCCACGTGCGGAGCTGGCTGCGGTCAAAGTGGCGGCGGAGCGGAATATTCCTTCCGTCGGAATGATCGATCTGTTTGGAGGACAGGTGATTGGTGGCAGGTTGCTGACCGACATACTTTCTGATTATGTCTGCATCCCGTTTGAGGGAACAATTCCCGTGCTGGAAGATTGGAATGTAACCCGCGACCAGATGGTTATTACCGGGAATCCCAATTTCAACTGGGTGACGAAGGTCCCTGCAGTACAGGATCGGAGCTGGCGGGAGCGGCACCATCTCAAAGAGACCGACATCCTGGCGCTGTATGCGATGCAGCCTGAAACAAGAGCGTATTGTGATCTGGTTGAAGACAGTCTGGTTCTTGCCGTCCAGCAGAATCCTGATCTGAAGGTGGCGGTTCGCGCGCATCCCTGTCAGCCCGATTCGGATGCCCGGCTGGTTCTGGAGCGCCTGGGAGATGCCGGGCTGCCGACGTTTTCAGATTCACTGTCCGAGTTGATTTATGCCTGTGATGTGCTGGTAACCGGGAATTCCACAGTGGCTTTAGAAGCGGTACTCCTGGGGCGCAAGGCGGCGCTATTTTACATTAACGAAGACCTCCAGGCACACGGGCTGCCACTGCATCTGTATTATGACTGGGTCACTTTTTCCACAACGGTCGCCACCGGAGCCCGCGCGATTTCGCAGGTGACCAGCGATACGATTGCCGATCAGCAACAGCGCAGAGCGAAAGTTTGTGAAGACTGGCACTGTGATGGAAAATCACATATTCGGATTGCAGAAGTGGTTGTGAAGGCAATTAAGTCGAAGCAGAATCGCAATGCTGCTTAAGCGGTTCTAAAACTCCTTCACGAGTGTGGTCAGAGCCTGTCGGACCTCTTCCCGTGTACCGATGGCGACGAACACGCGAAAGGGATATTCGCCTGCGGAAATGCCTTCTTTGTTGCGTACGCGGAAGACGCAGTTCCATTTGACGACCTTCGCTGCAGGGAAACGGAAGCGGCCGTAACCGGCGTGTTCAAAGCCGCGCGATGGTTGTTCCGGAGAATAAACGCCCATCGCGTAGTTGCTGTCGCTGGTGCTCAGAATAACGGGCAGGTTCTGCTCGCCCGGTCCGTCGTCAATGGGATTCAATTTGCCGGTCTCGGGGTGGAAGGTCCAGAATGTTTCAAACTCGGCGGGCATATAACCGGTGAGTGCTTCGAACTGGGCATAGGTGTGTTGTTCGCCTGGGGGGACGGTAAATGTCGCCTTGTACTCGATGACGTTCTCATGCTTTTGGTACCCGATGCGAACGTGTTTGGAGATCAGATGGTCCGAGAGGATTTTTTCATTCAGCGCAGGTCTGCCCGATGATTTCTGGCCGGGCGCCAGCCAGAACGCCATGCGGGCCGTCGTTCGTAATTCATTTTTCGCCGCGTGAAGCGAAAGGAGTTTACTGGACGAGCCGGGACCGGCGCCATCGGAGCGGGAGCCGGCCTCCGTCGGGTTATAGCGTTCTGCCCAGAACTCACCGGGCAGGCTGCAATCGAAGCTGGCGGCGGACTGCAGTTGTCGACCGTGATCAAAGCTGTCGATAAATTCTTTCCCGTTCCAGGTGAGTGAGTGAATCGATCCCGCCAGCCGATTCGTGGTGGTGATGACGATTTCGGAATCCCCCACCTTGCCGCGGATGGTCGCGTTACCATCAGGGGGCGTGTCAGCGAACAGGGGTTGGGCAAATCTCATCACGGAGAGCAGAATCAATGCGGCTATAATGAGGCGGATTGGCATGTTGAAATCAATCCTGGTAAGAGAAGTCATCTTTGAATCACAGATTGTATTCGATAGAAGCTGCTTCGGGAATGGTTTGGCTTGTTTGTGCGTGTGCGCAGCGGGTTTTCTGCTCACTGCGTGTGTTCTGAATTGCATTCGGGATGTCAACCGCCGGGAAAAATTTGACAATTTGAGACGCGGATGATAATTTGAAGTTAGTCTTTCATGTTGAACTCTGTTTTCGAGGGGTGAAAAAATGAGCTTCGATATCTTCTTACAAACCTGTCACCTCAGTGACCAGACTGTGGAAGATGTGAATCCCATTACCGGCAAACGTGTTCATAAAGTAGTGGGTGAAACAGTGACCGAAACAGAGCGGGAAGCTCTGAAGAAGTTAATCGCTTCCAAAGGGGCCGATGCTCCGGATGAATTTGGTTGTTATGTCATCACTTTTGCGGATGGCAGTGCGACCGAACTCTATTTCGAGGGGCTCTCGGATGACGCAGAATTCAGTGGTGGTGTGGTAACGTTACACGAACCTTCGGAAGAGTTGACGCAATTCCTGTACTCGCTGGCTGAGGGAGGAAACCTCGGCATTTTAACTGAAACGGAGGCAGGGAAAATCGTTGTCACGTCTAACGAGAATGCCCAACTCGTGGAACCACGGTTTCCGGGTGCGATTGTGATTTCCTCTCCGGAAGCGCTCCACTTGATCCTGGGCAGAGGATTTGATCATTGGATTGCGTATCGAGATCGGGTGTTTGACGACTCGTAGGCTTGGTGCAAGCCGACTCAGTAAATTTTCTGCTCGCTGCGCTCGTCCCGAATTTCTTTCGGGGCCGCCCGGTTTTCAATGTTTCATTCTGCTTCGGGAAAGGCGGGAGTGAGTCAATCCGATTTCCAATTCGGGCGAATTGAGACAGGGTAAAATGCCGTTGAAAGCAGAGTTAGCGCAGAGAACGGTCTTCTCAGGATGCACCTGCTGTTTTTGAATTTGACGCCTTATTCATAAAAACCGGGAGGGATGTGGTCTTTTGACTGGAAGCGTTCGCCGTCGGGATTGTCTTCATTGACAATCCAGGGGTCGCCGTGATTGTGATAGCCGCAGCGTTCCCAGTAGCCGGGGGAGTCGTCGGCGATAAAGTCGATCCGCCAGAGCCATTTGGCACTTTTCCAGGCATAGAGCAGGGGGACGATCAATCTCAAGGGGCCGCCATGATCGGCATCAAGCGGGTCGCCGTCATGTTGGTCACAGAGGATGACGTCTTCCGACTGGAAGTCTTTTAAGGGGAGGTTTGTGGTCCAGCCGCCATCGTAGCCGGTGGCAATGACGTAGCGGGCTTCGGGCTGAACGCGGGCGCGCTGCATGATTTCACGGCCGGAGACCCCTTCCCAGAGGTTTCCCAATCGGGACCAGCGGGTGACACAGTGGAAGTCGGCGAAGACCTGGGTTCGTGGCAGTTGCTGAAATTCTTCCCAATTGAAGGAGAGCGGGCTTTCGACGAGGCCGCCGATCTCCAGTTTCCAGGTGTCGAGATTGATTTTGGGTACATCCGTCGCGTGCAGGACGGGCCATTTTCGTGTTCTGGTTTGTCCGTCGGGAATGCGGTTTTCCCGGTAAGTATCCGCGCTGATGATAATTCCCGAATCTTTTTCAGGGGGAACAGGAGGCCCGCTGTCCTGGTATTTCTCTGCGTCGGGGCCGTTATACATCTGTAAGCTCCATCGAGGGTTAAGTCGTGTGGCGTTGTTGGAAACTGGTCAAATTCCTC
>NZ_CALFPF010000462.1 GCF_937919775.1 uncultured Gimesia sp. | reverse complement strand
TCCATCTTCTCTAAAAAAACTTTTGAATATGCCGCCTGAACTGAAAAACGAACTGGAAACCAGTGGATAAAAAAAGCCGCTCTCAGGCGGCCTAGGTATTCATAATTGCACAATTCAGAAGTTTATTGCAATAGCTCGGTGGTGTCGCTCTCTGCTTCAGGAACGGAATTCTGTTCGTTTTGAATTGCTTCATAAACTTCGCTACGGTGAATGGGCACCTCGCGGGGAGCCTCGATTCCCAAGCGAACCTTGTCACCGCGTATCTCGACGATCGTTATGACGATGTTCTCATCAATCACGATTTTCTCATTCTTCTTGCGGGATAAAACTAACATGCCATTTTCTCTCTCAGGATGCCTAATGCATCCCACGTAAATAGAAATGAGGTGTTTTCTGGTAGGTTAAACACCACAGTCATCAATCAGTTATAAAACCGATCAATCACTTACGCTGAGATTTTACATGCCCACATTTATACCGTCAAGAGGCTGGTGCGACGCACGGACGCGCACATGCCCGCAGCGACACACAAAAAAGAAGCACATTCTAGATGGAGGTTTTACACTTTAAACGTAAAGTATGCTGAAAAACACACTTACGACTGCATCCGCTTACTCGGACAGAGCAAGATTCATCTCCACAAAAAAACCCGAATTTTCAAATAAAAATTGCTTTTACGAGCTTTTCATCTGAAACGACTCTCATTTTGGAGAAAATTCGAGTAACTTTCAGACAGGTGAGACAACAGATAACATCAGCGATGTACATCTTAAACTGTATATCAGAATCATGCAAGACGCAGCCTCCCCCAGGGGAAACTGCATCTTCATGTTCTGATTTTCAGATGCAAGGCTGAGAGTGTATTAGACCATCTCTTTCAGAGCTTTGAGAGGTCGAACCCTGACGACATTCCGGGCTGGTTTGGCAGCGACCTGCATCATTTCACCAGGCTTGAATGGATTAGGGCGGGTTGTTGCTTTTGTGGCAGGTTTCCGCTGAACCTGAATTTTGAGAAGTCCTGGAACATTGAAGACTCCAGGACCACGTTTCCCAAGATTTTTGGAAATCAGTGAGCTGAGTTCATCAAGAACAGCAGTGACTTCTTTCTTAGTGAGTCCAGAACCTTCAGCTAATGCATTGAGGATCTCTGTTTTGGTAAGTGGCTTTTCTTTCGTAGTAGCCTTTGCTGCCATCGTGAACTCCTGATATTGGAATTTGAAAATGAAAGAAGTGGGGTACCACCTCGTCATAGTGAGTTGCCAAATTTGCGTTGTGTTCGAAAAAAACAAGGTGCTCTCTTCGAACCAAGGGTAAGTAAAGTGATCTTAATTCCAAAAGTCAATGTGTTTACCCCTGTTTTTCAGGACTTTTTGGCATTTCCGTCGTTTTTTTTATTTTGCCGTGCCATTTGTTTGTGACTTTGAGATAATCAATTTCACGCTTTTATTCTGTGAACTCTCCAATAATATCCACGAACTTCTATTGACGGGTCACCGTTTTTACATACTACCACTTTTTCCAGCTTGATCGTAGCGGCTGACAAATTCACTACAGAAATCGCGATCAGGAAACGAAAAGTCCGACCGAATCGGGAAAAAAAGGGAGTCGCTCAGATGGCTACACAGGAAATAAGTTTCGACATGACAGCGAAGATAGTGAATCACATCCTCGTTGTAGAAGACGAACAGGACACCGCACTGTTCCTGAAAACATTACTCGAGGAACATGGCTACCATGTGACACTCGCGAAAGATGGAGGTCAGGCCCATTCCGCATTTGTCATGCACAAACCTGATTTTGTGATTCTGGATTTGATCATGCCCCAGGAAAGCGGATTTGAAATCTGCGAACGAATGAAACAGAAAGAAAGCCATACCCCCATTCTGATTGTCACAGCAATTGACTCGTCCGATTCGCGCCAGTTGGCAACACGCGTCGGTGCAGACGGTTATCTGCTGAAACCATTTGATCCTGCCGAACTGCTGGAATTAATCAAAGAGATTTCCAATGATCTCTGGGAGCGGGAACACCTTACACCTTCCAGTAATCTTTCAGACGAACGCATTCATTTTTTATGTCGCTGTGGTAAAAAACTGAAGGTTCGCAGGAAGCACCGCGGACGCACGATGACCTGTCCTGCGTGTAACGAAGCACTGGTGGTCCCCCTGCATGATTGAGTGCATCGTTCCCATTTTAGATCAACGGTGTTATTTTATAAAAACATTCACAGCCTGCCCCGTTACATCAATCACGTCAGCAAAAGAATACAACCTGCCATTGGATATCATCCGTTTCATTATTTGAGGACCCGCATGCCAAAATTCATTATTAAAACGGGGAAGTATCAGGGAAAAACGCTGAAACTGCCTGAAAGAAATATCACGATCGGCCGCGAGCTGGAATGTGACATTCGCGTCGCTGATTCCGATGTCAGCCGTAAACACTGTGAACTGTTGATACGCGACGGCGAAATGTTTGTGGTTGACTTAAACAGCCGTAACGGCACCTGTGTGAACGATATTCGGATCAAAGCAGAGACACCGCTTCAGCCCGGAGACCAGCTGCGTGTGGGTCCGATGGTGTTTGAATTAGCGGGAACCGGAAAAACCGTCAGAAAAACGATTAATAAGCCCAGTAACCTGACGCCGGAAACAGCCGCCCCGCTGTCTGATGATGACATTTCAAACTGGCTCGCTGAAGAAGTGAATGAAACTGCGCCTGCCCCCGGCGATACCACGATTTTTCCCACATCAATGGCTCCTGCTGCCGAACCCGCCCCGAACATTCCCCCCAAAAGCCTCAAAGACAGGAAAGAATTTCACTCGGTCGCCGAGGAAGCTGCTGAGATTATTAAAAAACACTGGGAACGCGTTGCACAAAAAAAGCGGGAAAATGAATAATGCTTCTCATTGCTGCCAGGCCTTTATACAATCCGGGTTTAAAGTAAATTCAACACCTTTATTGAATCGACAGAGCAGTGCGTATTATTGCAGGAAAATATCGTCGGCGAAAACTACAAGTTAATCCCGGGATGACGACCCGCCCCATTACCGACTTTGTGAAAGAAGTCCTCTTCGAATGGCTGGGGGAAAACGTCAAAGGCAAACGTGTGGCCGACATCTATTCGGGTACGGGATCGCTGGGACTGGAAGCACTCAGCAGAGGCGCCACCAGTGTTGTTTTCCTGGAACAGGACCGCAAGGCGCACGAACTGCTCAAACGCAATGTAGAAAGCATCGGCGCTGAAGATGAAACGCTGTGCTGGCGAACCGACGCCCTGCTCTCCTCGTTCCGACCTAAAAATGTTCCGGATTTTGTTCCCTTTGATCTAATCTTCTTTGATCCCCCTTACAAAATGCTCGACGATCTCAAACCCGGTTCAAAATTATATGAATCGCTGGTGCGACTGGGGCGGGATAAGGTCTCGTCTGAAAACTGCCATCTGATTTTGAGAGCGCCCCGCGATGCCGAGTTTCAATGTCCGCCTGTATGGGAAGAATAC
>NZ_CALFPF010000461.1 GCF_937919775.1 uncultured Gimesia sp. | reverse complement strand
GCCTCGATTTATCGAACAACCAACGGTCGTACAAGCTGCCGGTAACAAACCCAAACGGATTGAAGAATTTATCGGACGTGTGAATACCGGCGACGAAACCATCAGCATCGCCCGGATGGTCTCTCCCGGCGGTTGGGTGGAACCTGCTCAGACACCGGAATTTCGTGAGACGTCTCTTGTTCTGAAGGGAATCCTGCGTGTGGAATATGCGGACGGTGTCACCGAAGTCAAAGCAGGGCAGGCGATTATTTTAGAACCCGGCGAATGGGTAAGGTACAGCACGCCCGGTGAAGCAGGCGCCGAGTATATCGCGATTTGTACTCCCGCATTTACCCCGGAAACCGTTCACCGTGATCAGGAAAGTTAAGTTCCCGGTACACAGTAATCATGAGCTATGGCTTCATTGTTAATTTTCAAGTGACATCTTGATACAGAAAAATCAAAGGTAAACTTGCACATTGTTAGAGTCGCACGCGAGAGGACGACATTTCGTTCGTAAATCATATCCCGGCTTCAGTTTGTGAAAAGAAGAACCGTGTCGCAGATGAACAGCGTGAAGCTTACGAGTTCACTGATCGATTCCGGGAAATTAACAGGTTACATCAAGTTACCAGTGAGATTCTGCCTGATACACTATGACGCAATCGCCTGATTTTATGCTTTCAACTCTGATTGACTTCGGGCAACGTGTTATCAGTGTGAAGTGAATCCTGCTTGACTTGCGATAAAAACTCATTGAAACTGATTGAGATGGATGCGCAGTTTATACTTCTTCTGTTCAGAAAGGGAAAAGATTGATGCAACAAACCAGCACTGCAATTCATGAACTGGTTCCGCTTTTATTTGTCGAAGACGTCGTTCACTCGGCTGCTTTCTACTGTGACCAGCTTGGCTTTGAAGTGAAGCTCAAGTGGGAGCCGGAAGGCACGCTCGCCTGGTGCCGACTGGAACGTGGCAATACTGCGATCATGTTGCAACTGGCATGTCCTGACGAAGATGGTACGGTGGAAGAACGCAGGAAGGGAGTCGGCTTCTTCTTTCTGTGTGATGACGCCCACGCGATGTACGAAGAACTTTCATCGAAAGGTCTTTCACTCGATCCGCCGAAAGTGGCGTTCTACGGGATGAATCAACTTTTCCTGAAAGACCCCGATGGTTATGAACTTTGTTTTCAGAACCAGGTTGAACCGCCTGCAGGGGCGTAGCGTGTGCTGAAACATTTTTATCTACGATTGTTCCCGTAGATTAGTCAGCCAGATCACCTGATACGGCTGGAGAACCAGATCGCCTCTGAGATCCGAATAGAGTTCGCCGCTGATCAGATCGACCCACGAATCCGTGCCGATCAGGTTGATTTCCGAGAGGGGGACAATCTGTTCTTGCTTCGTGACGTTATTGATGGCGAAAATGCTCTGCTGGCGATCCATGCTTTGCCGCCAGAATGCAAATACACAGTCGCCCAGATGTAAGGTGAACTGTGTTGCATTGGGATGAAACGCCGGTTGCCGCCGCCGCACTTTCAGCAGGTGACATAACCCCTGAAAGACGCGTGCGTGTGTTGACGTTTCATCCGCCAGCACCTCCCGCAGTTGCGTATAATTCCAGCGATGACGATTGATTGAACGGTGATGGCTAGTTCGTTCGACGGCTGCCTGATCGTTCCGCGTGCCGAGAAAACTGTGAATGTAAACAGCGGGGATGCCTTCCAGCGCAAACATGATCGCGTGCGCACACAGAAATCGCTCAATCTGCCATTCATCTTTGCCCTCCAGTGTCCCTTGCATGGCGTCGAACAGCGCGATGTTAATTTCATAAGGTCGCATGACACCCCCCGCCAGCGAACGCATCGAAATTCGTCCGCCAAACTGTTCCATCATCGAAACCATGTTGCTGATTTCTTCCTCGTCCATTAAGCCTTCCGCAGGCCGGAGTCCAATACCATCATGCGAGGCGATAAAATTCAGGTACGTGGTACCATGCAGCGCGGGAGGCATACTCATCATCCATGTTTTTAAATGCTGACAACTGCCGCAGAGCAGTGCATTCACCAAAAGGGGAGGAAGAGAAAAATTATAGATGGCATGGGCTTCATTCGAGTTTCCAAAGTAGGCCAGATTCTCGCGGTTGGGAATATTCGTCTCGGTGATGATCATGGCAGTCGGCGAAACGAATTGAATCAAAGTGCGAAACAGACGCACAATTTCATGCGTCTCCGGCAGACTCAGACAACTCGTTCCCACTACTTTCCAGATAAAGGCGACCGCGTCCAGACGAAATGTTTTCACGCCCTGATTCAGATATAATTTGACGATCTTGACAATCTCTCGCAGTAATTGCGGATTGGCAAAATTCAAATCGACCTGATCGAGGCTGAACGTGCACCAGACATGACGGGAGCCCTCGGGTGTTTCGACAAGTTGCAGTAACTCCGTCGTCCGCGGACGTACGACTTCAGAGAGATCATTGTCCGGACTGGCGCAGAAGAAATAATCCTTACCCGGCGATTCTCCCCGCTTGAATTGCTGAAACCATTCACTCTGACTCGAACAGTGATTGATCACCAGGTCCGACATCAACTGAAATTCTTCAGCAATCGCATTGATGTGACTCCAGTCTCCCAGCTCAGGATTAACGCGATAGTAGTCGATGATCGAAAAACCATCGTCCGAACTAAAGGGGAAAAAGGGGAGAATGTGAATCCCGTTAATCGTTTCTTTGAGGGATTCTTTTGAAAACTGCAGTAATGTTTCCAATGGCTGCTGCCCCTCCGTGAGCAGACTGTCGCCATAGGTAATCATCACAACATCTTGTTGATTCCAGTGGTTTTTGTGCGTTTCCGGTGTCTGGCATCTGCCGTCCGGGCACATGATGTCAATTAATGTCTGCGCAAACGCGGCGTGGTCGATCTCGGGATAAATCACCCGCAAATGATTTTCGACGAGGAATCGGTACTCACTGATTGCAGAATGTTCAACTGGTTCTGTCATGTTTTCAGGAAAACTCCCGGTAGTCATCATCGACGGCGTAACACAGATGTCTGAATATATCCGGGATCGCGCTTTGCACCCGGTTCCAGCTGGGTATGAAAGGAGTCTCCATCGGATTTTCCAGAAAATGAAGTCCCGCTTTTAATACGTTTTCAGCGAACAGTTCGACGGCCTTCTCTTCGTTGTGAACATCAAATTTCAGCCCATTAATGATCGCATCGTTGCGATACGTCTCGATGAAGTCCAGAGCAATCCGATAATAGGTGGCTTTGATCGAACGAAACGTTTCGGAAGAAAACACGACACCATTAGTGGCCAGCTTACGGAATATGCCTTTGGAAATATCAATCGACATTTTCGACAACCCGGCCTGTGCATCTTCGACGGATAAATTCTGATGTTTATGATCATACGTGTCGGCAATATCCACCTGACACAAACGGTTCGTGGAGAAATTTCGTTTGACTTCCGACAGTACGCCGATTTCCAGTCCCCAGTCACTGGGAATGCGAATGTCGTTAATCACATCAACGCGAAATGAAAATTCACCCGCGAGCGGATAACGGTAGCTGTCCAGATATTCGAGATAATCGAGTGATCCGAGAATCTTTTTCAATGCACGCAGGAGGGGAGTTACCAGCAGTCGCGTCACACGGCCATTCATCTTGCTGTTCGCCACGCGTGCGTAATAACCTTTGCAGAACTGATAGTTGAAACTCGGATTGGCCACCGGATAGATCAACCGCGCGAGCAGACTGCGGTCGTATGTGAGAATATCACAGTCATGCAGAGCGACCGACGAGGTTGTTCCCTGAGCGAGAATATAGCCGAGACAGTACCAGACGTTGCAGCCTTTCCCCAGTTCCTTGGGGGCCAGCCCCTGTTCTTGCAGCATCCCGTTGACTGCCTGTAATCGTGGACCATCATTCCAGAGGATGCGATGATTCTGAGGCAGGCGGCTGAAAAACTGGATTGCGTGTTTGTATTGTGTTTCGTCAGCCCGATCCAGGCCGATCACGATTTCATTCAGATAACCGACCTGTGCCAGTTCCGTGACAATTTTGTCGAGAGCCGGTCCTTCCAGTTCACTGTAGAGGCAGGGGAGTACCAGACTCATCGGGCGGACTTCAGAAAACCGGATCAGCTCGGCTTCGATCTCTTTAATCGAACGTGCAGAAAGATTATGTAACGTGGTAATGATACCGTTTTGGTAAAAGTCTCCCATACCAGACCTCCGTAATCAAAGCTTGAGC
>NZ_CALFPF010000460.1 GCF_937919775.1 uncultured Gimesia sp. | reverse complement strand
GCACACAGATATGCCAGTATTCCATCCCCGTTCGGCCCGTGTCGGTTCGCGTGTCGCTGTTAACGTCAGCGGCGATCCACTGCAGAATTTCATTGACAAGCCTGCGGTCCGAATACAGGAACTGCAGAGCGCGAAGAATGGGAACGATGCGATCCCGTGATTCCAGATTTAACTCCACCTGTTCGATCGGAACACTGTCCAGTCGCAACTGATTTGAGTATGATTTTCGCATCATTGGCTCCTCGAAGATTGATTGTGTTGATTCCGTTTTACTGGTCTTTTCAACAAGTAATACGGATCAATGCCTCATCTTCGAGGAGTATTCTCACATTTTTACACTATGTATTTACGAACCAAAACGCTTTCGGGACACCCACTAACTATATCTGCGAATACGCCTTCTGTGGTTACGCCGGCTATTCTCAACTCAAGCTGGACAAACAAAATTCAGAACTGGCACAGAATATCCGCAAAGCCTATTCTTATATTCGTCAAAAGCAGCCGATCAGACTCATTCCCAAAAAAATCGTCAAGAACCCCGGGACAAATCAGGATGTCCCGAACCTGGATAACTTCAATGAGATCAATAGCCTGAGCATTTTCTTTCACAATGAAGACCACGACTGGCAGCGCTGGAAAATTGCCATCAAATATAATGAAAACTGGCGCGAGGAAATGAAAAAATACATCAACGCTGGTTCGTATTGTGCCTTCGTAAAAACTCCCGCTGCGCTCAAGTTATCTCAGGAACAGGGGAAGAATGTCCCAGCCCTGAATGTCCAGTTGCCTGATGCGGATATAAAAACAGGCCAGCCCGTCGATTCCCCGTTGACCCCCAAAGGCCCGCTGAAGGCACTCATCCTCTACGATGATGACTATAAACAGTACTACGATATGAAAAACGGCAAGCGGCTTCTTGAAGTCACCAATCAAGGCATTACCGAATACGTCATCCACCACAATAAATGGAAGATATACAGGCAAGTCAACTGAGACGAAAACGTGAACCACACGCTACAGCATCAGATTGAATCCTCACTCGTCACCTGGTTCCAGAGGAAATCTGCCAATGGCCAGTCACTATTTTCATGCTTTTCGTTGTCGCTTAATTCAGCACAATGCCGTCGTAGCGTAATACGTATTCTTTTTCGAACACGCTGGGTTTGAGTTTCATCCCCCGCTTCCGGTCCTGTTCTGCTTGTTCTTTCTTTTCCTGGTGCTGGTAAGCCTGCCAGCGGTGAAAGTAGGCTTCCCAGTCTTCCGGTTGCAGTTGGATGGCCTGCGTGTAATCGGCGATGGCCAGATCCACCTGCTCGGCGTTCCAGCGGAGCAGGCCCCGGTGCACGTAAATTGAAGCAAGCCGGGCCGAGCTGTACTCGGGCTTTTGTTTCGCCGCCTTGATCGCTGCTGTCAGATCATCCTCGGCAGAGGGATATCTCCCTACTCCCATAAAGAGCACCGCGCGGGCAAAACGGGCGTCGATGTTTGCCGGGTCCTCTTCGATGGCCAGATTAAAAGTCGCCAGTCGCGTCTCAAACTCCGCCTTCTCTTCCAGAGGACTGAAATACGAGAGCGGCCGATAAAGTTCCGGGGCGGTCATCGGGATCGGAATACAGGAAGAAAGCGCACACAGGAGCAGAAGCACCACCGACAGCAGGGGGACTGGCAGATTCCGCATCGAAAACATCCTTTTTCTCAACCTGATCACAGCACGCAGCGTCATCTCAGGCACCAGGTAAAACCGGGACACAAAACGACCCAGTCTACTCAGTTTATGATATCACAATCCCCTCTGCGCGTAATGTAGTCCAGAACCCCCCTTTCCTGCAATACGTTTCGTGCCGTTCGCGGGCAGCCTTAAATAACCGCTCAGCTCAGAATGTCATGTACCACGTGGGCTTCTTCCACCCCGGTGAGCCGGGCGTCGAGGCCGCGGTATTTATACGTCAGCCGACGATGATCAATGCCCATGCAGTGCAGAATCGTCGCGTTCATATCGCGGATGTGAACCGGGTTCTCGACGATGTTGTAGCAGAAATCGTCGGTTTTGCCGTATTCGAAGCCCCGTTTGATGCCGCCGCCCGCCATCCAGAGGGAAAAACAGCGGCCATGATGATCGCGGCCCGCACTCGGGCTGCCGATCGCGCCCTGGCTGTAAACCGTGCGGCCGAATTCGCCCCCCCAGATCACCAGCGTTTCATCCAACAGTCCGCGTTGTTTCAGATCTTTGATCAGAGCGGCCGACGGTTGATCTACGTCGAGACACTGGTTGGGGAGTTGACTTTTGATCGACACATGCTGATCCCAGCCTCGGTGGAAGAGTTGGACAAACCGCACGCCGCGTTCGGTCATGCGTCGGGCCAGCAGACAGTTGGCGGCGAAACTGCCCGGCTTGCGCGATTCGGGTCCGTACATTTCAAACGTCTGCTGCGTCTCGCTGGAAAGATCCATCAACCCGGGAACGGAGGTCTGCATCCGATACGCCATCTCATACGAATTGATGCGGGCCTGGATTTCGGGATCACCAATTTCTTCGGCCTGTCCCCGATTCAACGTCGCCAGATCGTCCAACAGTTTGCGTCGTTGACTACGATCGATGCCCGCGGGATTCGACAGATACAACACCGGACTGGAGCCGGGACGCAGTTTCACCCCCTGATGGCTCGGCGGCAGAAAACCGGAACCCCACAGGCGGTCAAACAGAGGCTGCCCCGGATTCTTGCCGGTCCCCTGTGAGAGCATCACCATATACGCGGGCAGATTTTCATTCTCGCTCCCCAGCCCGTAACTGAGCCACGCACCGAGACTCGCATGCCCGATCTGCTGCGTCCCCGTGTTGATAAACGTGATCGCGGGGTCGTGGTTGATGGCTTCGGTGTTGACCGATTTGAGAATCGTAATGTCATCGGCGATGGTTTGCGTATAAGGCAGCCGCTCGCTGATCCAGGTCTGATGCTGGCCACACTGTTTCATCTCCCAGAAGGACGCCACCACGGGAAACGATTTCTGACCGGAAGTCATCCCGGTCACTCGTTGTGTCCCTTTGACGGAATCGGGCAGATTCGTGCCATGCAGTTTGCGCAGAATCGGCTTGTAATCAAACAGGTCCACATGCGAAGGCCCGCCTGATTGAAACAGATAGATAATTCGTTTCGCTTTGGGGGCGATCTGCTGCACGCCGGCCGGTATCGCTTCGGCGTTCGCACTCTGGTTGAACAACTCCGGGTACAGCAGAGAAGCCAGCGCCGCCCCGCCGATGCCCCGTGCCGATTTGCCCAGCAGCGTGCGGCGTGTCAGATTGCGTTCGTATTCAAAGACTGGGTCCATCATTATCCCCGGGTAATAAATTCGTAGGTATTGAAAATCATACTGGCCACCGCAGTCCAGGCAGCCACTTCCGCGGGAGGCAGCGATTCATCGCGGTCCGACTCTCCCTGTGACAGCAGCGCTTGTGCGGCACCGGCATTCGATTGATAATTCTTCAGTTCGCGTAAATAGGCGGCTTTCGCCGTTTCCACTTCCCACGCTTCCGGCAGACGCCCCAATGCTTCTTTGAACGCGAACTGAATTCGCGCATCAATGTCCGCTCCGCCCTCTTGCATGATCCGTTCGGCATAATTGCGGGACGCTTCCACGAACTGCACATCATTCAACAGCACCAGCGACTGCAGCGGCGTATTCGTTCGCGCCCGACTGATCAGGCAGACTTCGCGGTTCGGCGCGTCAAACGTCTGCATGTTCGGCGGCGGCACCGTTCGTTTCCAATACGTATACATGCTCCGGCGGTACAGTTTTTCGCCATGATCCTGCACGAACACCTGCGCGGTCGCCGGCGAACTTCCATAATGGCTGACTTCGCGCCACAAACCTTCCGGCTGATACGGGTTCACGCTCGCCCCGCCCACGCGTTCGACCAGCAGGCCCGAGACTTTCAACGTCGCATCCCGAATCGCTTCGGCCTGCAGACGGAACCGACCGCCGCGGGCCAGCAGACGATTCTGCGGGTCCTGTTTCCAGAGTTCGGGCGTTCCCGCTGATGCCTGCCGGTATGTGGCCGACATCAGAATCTTCTTCATGATCTGTTTCACATCCCAGCCCGATTCGTAAAACTCAACGGCCAGCCAGTCGAGTAATTCCGGATGCGTCGGTGGATCCCCCTGCGAACCGAAGTCGGCGGAGGTCGAAACGATTCCCTGACCGAACAGCATTTCCCAGAATCGATTGACGGCCACGCGGGTCGTCAACGGGTTATCGCGCGAGGTCAACCACTGGGCTAGTGCCAGCCGATTCGCGGGTGCTTTCTCCGGCAATCCGGGTAAAAATCCGGGTACTCCCGTGCTGACTTTTTCGGTTGGCTGATCGTACTGACCGCGATTCAGAATGAACGTCTCGCGTGGTTTCCTGGCGGTATTCATGACCATCGTCTCAAACGAATCGGTCAACATCTGACGGCGTTCTTTGAGGTTCGTCAGTTGATAGCGCAGATTTTTGAATTCGGGTGCAATCTGGCTGTAGTAGGTTTTCAGAGCCGCGTTCTGTTGCGCGTCGCGTGCTTTCGGATCGATGGCCAGAATTTTCTGAATGTCATCCGGAAGATTGGTCCCGTCATCCACACCCGAGATTCCGAACACACGGTAATCGCCGGCCATCAACGCCTCGCGACCGCCAAACTTTCCGCCCCCCCAGACCAGCATCACCGTGACATAGGGAGAGTTTGTTGTTTTGTAAGGCTTGTCAAAGGTGACCGTCAGATGCTGCGGACTTTGATTGTGCGGCGCGGGAGACCAGCCATTGTGGTCGCGCGGGTCGAGACAATCGGCGACCGGATAATCGGGATGCGAGTTGCTGGCCGTGATTTTGTCGATATTAAACATGGCATACAGGTCAAGCTGATCGGAATGGATCGCCGTTCCCGACGCAGCAAAACTCGTCAGAATAAAGCCGCCGGGAAACGATTCTTTCTTGCCGTGCCCGATGCCCCCTTCGGGTAGTTTTTCGTTCGGATAAAAGACAATCCGCAGGCCCGTCAGTTGATCCACTCCCGGGTTGACTGTCAACGAAATCGACGGCGAACGTCCGCTGGGCGTCAGCGCGAGAATGTGTCCAT
>NZ_CALFPF010000459.1 GCF_937919775.1 uncultured Gimesia sp. | reverse complement strand
GAAAAGCTCGTTCATTTTTATGATCAGCAACTTGACCGACTGAAACAGAATCAAAATTTAAGTCAGCAATTATTAGGCACTGCAGCATCTTCATCGCAAGCAGAGATCTCCCAGCCGGAATGGGCGGCCTGGACTCTGGTTGCACGGGCAATTTTGAACATGGATGAAGCCGTTACGAAAGAATAGCAGCATGTTAACGTTCTTTCCTGTTAGAACTTCTGGAGTGAATTGATGTCGTTGTCACATGATCAATTTGCCAATGCGATCTCGCGGAGGCATTTTTTCCAGTCCGGTGGAGTCGGGTTGGGGAAAATCGCGCTGGCCTCTTTGTTGTCGAGAGCGGCGCTGCCTGCCAGACAGGTTTCTGCCGCGCCGACAGAACTGATGAATCCATTTGCTGCCAAAACAGCGCATTTCAAACCTCGGGCAACCAATGTGATTTATCTGTTTATGGCAGGTGCCCCCAGTCAACTGGAGTTGTTCGATTATAAGCCGGCGCTGGAAAAATATAATGACGCTGCTCCCCCTGATAATCTGGCCAAAGAACTGCGTTTAGCATTCGCGCAGCAGAACGCCCGGTTGATGGCTCCTCAATATTCATTCAAAAAACACGGGGAATCGGGAAATGAAATTTCGGAGATCGTGCCTCATTTGTCAACGGTGGCAGATGAAATATGCATTCTGAAATCATTGCATACCGACCAGTTCAATCATGCTCCCGCGCAGGTCTTTTTAAATACAGGCAGCCCAATCCCCGGTCGTCCCAGCATGGGCTCGTGGGTCACTTACGGATTGGGTAGTGAAGCAGACGATCTGCCCGCGTTTGTGGTTTTGACTTCAGGCGGCGGGACCAGTGGGGGGACAGCTAACTTCTCCAGCGGCTTTTTGCCTTCTTTGCATACGGGGGTGCCGTTTCGAAGTGAGGGGAGCCCGATTATCAATGTGAACAATCCGCAGGGGATCGATCGGAAGATTCAACGGGATACGCTGGATCTGGTGAGCACATTAAACAAACGTCATCTGGATGTCGTCGGAGATCCGGAGATTTCCTCCCGCATCAGTGCCTACGAAATGGCATTTCGCATGCAGAGCCGCGCGCCGGAATTAATGGACTTCTCGCAGGAAACCAAAGAGACACTGGAGATGTATGGCGCAGAACCGGGAAAGAGTTCGTTTGCCAATCATTGTCTGTTAGCACGTCGGCTGGTCGAGCGCGGGGTTCGATTTGTGAATCTGTACCTGAAAGGCTGGGATCATCATTCCAATGTCAAAGGTGGTTTGAAGAATATGTGTGGCAAATGTGATCAGGCATCAGCGGCACTCGTGAAAGATTTAAAACAGCGCGGGTTGCTGGAGAACACACTGGTGATTTGGGGCGGCGAATTCGGTCGTACGCCGATTGTCGAAGCCAACGCCACGCTGGGGCGTGCTGCGGGCCGCGACCATCATCCGAGTGCTTTTTCCATGTGGATGGCAGGCGGCGGCGTGAAATCGGGTTTCACCTGGGGAGCCAGCGACGAACTCGGATTTAACGCTGTCGAAAACCCGGTCCACGTGCATGACCTGCAGGCGACCATCCTGCATTTACTCGGTCTGGACCATGAGCGACTGACATTTACTTATCAGGGCCGTCCTTATCGGCTGACCGATATTCATGGAAAACTGGTTTCGGAAATTCTGGCTTAATCTGATTCTATTCAGACGGCACGCTGTATCACGGTCAGGCTCCAAACTGCTTCGATTAACAACATGAATCCTATTTTTGTGAAAGTATCACAATGAAAAATCTCAAGCTGATCACTCGCAGAGACTGGCTTTCCAACGCAATAGCCATCGCCTGTGGTGCAGTTGCTCAGCGAGCGATTGCCACTCCGACAAGGCCAGCCAAAACAAAGTCGGTCGCCGCAATCGTATCTATCTATGAACAAAAAACACACGCTGATGTGTTACTTGGGAAAATTCTGGAAGGGTGGAAGCAGGATGGTGGGTCCGGACCGGCTTTGAAGCTGTCATCGCTGTATGTTGATCAGTTTTCCGATAAGGATCTGTCCCGTAAGATGGCTGCCAAATACAACGTGCCGATCTTCGATTCAATCGAAAAAGCAGTCACGGTCGGAAGTGACCAGATTCCCGTCGACGGCGTAATCAGTATCGGAGAGCACGGCGACTACCCTTTTAATGACAAAGGGCAACAGCTTTATCCCCGTCGCCGATTTTTTCAGAAGATCACTGATACCTTCCAGAAATATAACCGTGTCGTGCCTGTATTCAATGACAAACACCCGGGACCCGTCTGGTCTGATGCGAAATGGATGTATGATCGTGCTCAGAAGATGAATGTTCCCTTCATGGCCGGTTCGTCACTGCCGTTGACGTATCGTAAACCAGAACTCAATATTCCTCCGGGGTGTGAAATCGAAGCCGCTGTGGGAATCGGTTACGACGGACTCGACATCTATGGCATTCACGCACTGGAATGTTATCAATGCCTGGTCGAGCGACGCCGCGGTGCCGAAAGTGGTGTGAAATGGGTGCAGTATTTGGAGGGTGAGGCAATGTGGAAAGCCCTTGATGAGGGCATTGTCCCTCAAGACGTGTTCAACGCCGCACTCGCCGCGGTGCCAAAAGTAGGGAATGCCGACATTCGTGCCGATCCTGATGCCGGGTTATTTCTCTTCAAGTATAATGATGGGTTTCTGGGAACTCTGTTCATGCTGCAGTCGGTAAACCGAACTTCGGTGGCACTGAAACTGAAAGGGCAGCAACCGATTGCTACTCAGTTTGAAGAGCGAACGGAGCCCGCTCACCCGCATTTTGCCTATTTGTTGAAAGCCATCGAGCGGATGATGCATACGGGCCGTCCGAGTTATCCTGTCGAGCGAACATTATTGACAAGCGGAATTCTGGACCGGGCACTTACGTCACGAGTTCAAAACGGCAAAAAACTGATGACGCCGGAACTGGCGATTCGCTATCAGCCAGTCGACTATCCACACGCACCATTGCCGAAATTAACTTCGAATCCTGCTGAGCCGTTAGCGGAATAAGTTTAAAATTGTTTTGAACTTCTCTATTGAGACACTCAACTTATTTCGATTTCGCAGCCAGTTTCTCTTTCTGTTTCACATGCAGCAGAACGGGGATCGAAGTCTGGTTTCCTTCCTGCTCTGCTTTCAAATGGAAGAGACGCGTTGTTTCCGGAACCCACTTGGCTGCAGTCAGATAAAAAGTTCGATCATTCTGATCATCCAGCAGGAGCAGTCCATTCAGGCCGATATTATCGACATAAACTCCGTGGGGTAGATTGCGTCCTGCATATTCACGACCAAAGCCGACGACCCCTTGATAACCATTTCGCAGCAAATGAACTTTGGCTGCGATGGTTTCACCGGGATGGATTGTCAACTCCAGCGGCTTGTCCGGAATCAATTCCAGGCTGTCACCCGCGACGCTGTATTTGTCCGCATTCATCGGCACCATGCGGATGATTAATTTCGGTTTTTCCAGCAGTTGAATCGTTCCCAGTGAATTAACAGCATGGGTTTGTTTCACACCGGCTATAGTTGCGGTTGCGGAAACGTTGATCGGGGTATAGCGGGCATCGTCTGGTCTGGAAGCGATGAGCGGACCCTCGTTCTGAGGAACCGGGTCGGCAGAAATGACACCAAAGGCCTGATCGTGACCAGCCTGAATGATGATCGGGCTGGTGACATGAAAGCCGGGTGGTACTCCAGAAATGTCAACTTGAATTGGCCCCTCAAATCCATCAATACGTTGTGCAACGACTTCAATTTCTTTGCCACTACCTGTGTTGACTTTCGGATTTGCCCCTTTGAGGGTCACCTTGAAGTCCGGTTTTCTAGGACGGACCGTTAACTCGTAGTGAAAGTCTTTTCCCTGGAATCCGCGTACATCTGAGACGCGTACATAATAAGTACCGTCTTGGGGGGCTTTAAAGATCAGACGGGAATCATCGCCCAACTCCCGACGGCCGTCATCATTGTTTTCATAGTAAACAGTAAAGACCGGCAGACCATTGGGTGGCAATTCGGTTCCGACAGGAAACGGCTCCACGATATAACACGGTTCATGCAGCGCGTGCGTGATCGGACTGGTTCCGAAATACGTATAGCGTTTGCTGCCACTGCCGGGATAAACATTGAATCCCGAATCCGGACCACGCGGGTAGAGCCAGAGTTTGACGACTTCTCCGTTGGCAAACAAATATTCGTTTAACTCCATTTCCTGCCAGTTCTGGATGCGAAAATCACTCAGAATGTCCGAGTCTTTGCCACGGAATGTGAAATAGGAATCGCGCACGGCTTGCAGTAAGACGCGCGGGATCTGTTTGCCTGCCGCATCGAGCACTTCAATTTTAGTGTCGAGTTTTGATTTTTTACGGGCCGCGTTGGTTTCGATCAGCCATTCCTGGCCTGCCTTTGATTCAAAGCGATACAGGTCGACGTCTGTAGTTTCCGGCTCTGTCGCTTCGATGACACCACTGGCGATGATGGAAGGGGAGGTCAGCAAGGTTGCCTGATTCAGCCGGTTATTCGGTTCCGATTCTTTGATGGAAACCGCTTTGACTGTTTCTTGAGCCGGTAAAGATGTTTCCGGGACCGTTTGGGTAATACTCGGAATTTCTGCGGGTGTAGAAAGCGTGGCTGGCAGAGGAAAACGTTTTAAGAGCCCGTTACTGAAACCGACCAGTGCAGTCTGTGAATCCGGTGAAAAGGTAACGGAAGTCGGGATCGCCGGAAGATTTTCTTCCACGTGTAACAGCAGAATCTGATTCGCATCCCAGATTTTCAGAGAACGATCATCCGAAATCGATGCCAGCAGTTTTGCATCGGGGGAATAAACAATTTGAATCACCGGATTTTCATGTGCAAAACGGGCATAAACCAGAGGATTGATTTTCGCCGTCTTACGCGATACTAAACGCCATTTGCGAATCCGGTTGTCTGCACCTGCCGCCAGAATAAAATTGCCGTCCGGGCTGAAAGAGACAGAATATTGTTCTTTGAGCGGCTGACTGAGGGTATCAAGTCGATTACCGGTTGCGACCTGCCAGACTTTAACCGTCGCGTCGGCTGAGGCACTGGCGAGTGTGGTGCTGTCCGGGCTGAATGCCAGATCGAAAATCGCACCGTTGTGCCCCGTGAATTGTCGTACTTGTTTGCCGGTTGCGATATCCCAGAGAATAATGTTCTGGTCATAACTGCCGGTGGACAGCCATTTTTTGTCCGGACTGATCTGCGCTGCATACAACACATCTCGATGGCCGACAAACTCCTGCAGCTTCTTGCCGGTTGCTACCTCCCAGATCGCGGCCTGGCCGAATAATCCCGTTGTTCCTGAAGCTGTGATCAGCCATTTTCCATCAGGGCTAAAACGTACCGAATTGACCTTGCCGGGAAGTCCTTTCAGAGTCTGGACGATTTTATCTGAACTGCCTGATAACAGTTCGACTTCCGCAAAACGCGCGATGGCAATCAGATCGTTTGCTGCTGACCAGTCGAGAGCGTCGATTGGTTTATTCACTGCAGCTGTCGGCCTGATTTCCGGGACAGTCAGTTCCATCCGCGCGGGAGTTTTACCAGACGGCCCTTTGGCGCCCTGATTGACCCACTCCACCAGCAACGCGATTTCCTGAGGCGTTAATTTGTCTCCACTGTCTTCCGGGGGCATCATTGGTTTGGCTTCGCCGGTGACCATCCGAATCAGACGACTGCTCTTACTGTCTCCAGGCAGAATCGCAGGACCCTGTTTTCCCCCTTTGAGCAGACCATCGTAGGAGTCGATGACGAATTTTCCTTCGGGATCTTCGACTCCATGACAGCTTTCGCAATATTTTCGAAACAGGGGCGCGATCTGTTTCTGGAAATCAATTTGTGTCTCTGCTGCCTGTAGAGTATCGGCATGTCCGATTAACAGGATCAGTGAAAAAAACAGTATGGTTTTTGGCAGGAGATGTAACATCGATGACCTCAAGTCAGCTTTATATTTAATATAAAATGCATGTTATTAATATTAGAATCAAATCTCAACTTAGTGATTAAACAGAAACTCGCGGCTGCTGAGAACTCCCCAGAACAGGTCTTCGATCACCTGACGTTTTTCTGCTTCCGGTGTTTCTGACAGCAGTTTCGACAGTTTTGTTTCTTCCTCAGATGTGGGCTTGCGGGAGAGACACAGCATGTAAATCTCGGCAATCACTTCCTTGTCCGGTTTCTTCGCTTCCAGCAATTTGGTGACGCGACTTTCTTTGGCTTTGAGTTTGTCGTTGATCGTATCGCCGTTGGAAAGATGCAGTACCTGAACCATCGTGGGTTCTTCCGTGCGTTCGCATTCACAGGTAATCATCCGCTCGTTGCGTCCGAATGTCTTCAGGAAGTAGGAAATCACCGAGGAATCATAAAGCTGGATGGCTTTGGTTCCTTTGGGGTAGAAATCCGTTTTTTCGGGACTCGGCTCAAAATATTGAGTGAACTCGTCAGGAACTTCAGTCACTTGAGAAATGGCGTCCAGCAGCACTTCGGCCATCATGCGTCGGGGATAATATCGGGAATAGAAACGTTTCTCATCTTTATTCTCCGGAAGCGGCTGGCTGCTGCGTTGATAAGCAGCGGATTGCAGAATCACTTTCATGAGTGCTTTTAAATCAAATTGGTGTTTCACCAGATAATCGGAAGCAGCGACGAGCAATTCTTCATTGCTGGCAGGATTGGATTCCCGCATGTCATCCACGGCTTCCACCAGTCCCACGCCAAAGAAGTTGGCCCAGACGCGATTGGTAATCGAACGGCTGAAAAAATGGTTCTCTTTTGATGTCAGCCAGTTCGCCAGATAGATGCGGCGGTCTTCCGGGGCATTGATATCAATGGCTTCGCCGTCGAGGGGCGTGGGGGGTTGCGGCTTGCCTGTTAAAGGCTGCACTAGATCTCCTTCCGTGGCAACGAACAGAGTCCGAATTCCATCGCCGGCACTCTGGCTGCCGCCCCAACCTTTGGCACGGACGCGGGAAAAGAAATTCGCCATCGCGTAATATTGATTGTTCGTCCATTTCTCCAGCGGATGGTTATGGCATTTCGCGCACCCGATCGCCAGGCCCAGAAATGCCTGACTGACATTTTCTGTCATCGTTTCCGGATCCTGATGAATGGCATAAAAGTTTGTCGCGCCATTTTCAATGCTGCTGCCTTGCGCGGTAATCAGTTCCCGTACGATCTGATCCCAGGGGGTATTCTGCTTCACATGCGTGTGAATCCATTCATGATAGGCCTTCACGGCCTGCGGCCGAATGAGTGCCCCGTTGACCAGTAACAGATCCGACCACTTGTAAGTCCAGTAATCAATGAATTCAGGTCGGGCCAGGAGTTGATCAATCAGTTTATTCCGTTTATCGGGACTTTTGTCAGCCAGAAATACTGCGACTTCTTCGGGTTTCGGAAGAGCACCGATCGTGTCGATATACACTCTGCGAATGAAATCCCCGTCGTTCGATTGAGGAGAGGGGGGAAGGTTTAAACGTTTCAGCTGTTTGATGACCAGCTCATCAATGAAATTATTTTGTGGTGATTTCGCATAGACGGCAGGATCAATTATCTGCTCGTAAGGTGAAGTGATTTTGGAGATCGCAATTTTACTGGAGAAGTTGCAGACAATAGCGCCTTCTCCAAAACCGGTTACTTTGATTGTTCCCTGCGCGTCAACTGATGCCACACTTTCATTGACGGAAGAAAACGCGGTCCACTGTGTCACATCGCGAACCGACTGATCGGAATAATGAGCCTGAACCAGCAGATGTTGCGTTTGTCCTTTCGCAAGGATTGATCTGGCGGGTAAGACTTCCAGCTTTTCGATAACAGGATCGGATTCAGCAGGAGCGGGGGCACCTTGTGCAATCCAGCCGGCGAGAATACGGTATTCCGGTGAATCGGTTTCAAAACGCACGCCCCCTTTGTGAGGAACCGCTCCTGTCGGTTTGATTAAAAACAGACTGAGTGCCGGCTCGGACAATTCAATCCGCCGTCCCCGTGACTGCTTCGCAATCGTGTGGAAATCGCCCAGCACATCATAAGCTTTCAACGACAGTCGAAAGCCGCCTTTACCAGCAAGCGCACCGTGACAGGGGCCGGAATTACAGCCTGCTTTGGTTAAAATCGGCTGCACATCATTACGGAAACTCCACTGATAAGGCTCATCGATACCAGTGACGGAAACACTGCTTTGGGATTGAAGCGTTCCCTGTTTTGCTGTGATGATGGCCTCGCCATTACTGACGGGGATTAATGTCAGCCCCTCGATCTTGACCACCGCGGGATTGCTGGAAGAGAGTTGTGTTTCAGCGGTGACCGGTCCTGCGATCTCGCCGTCATTGTTGATTTTCTGGACCGAAAACCCATGCCGTGCTTCTTTGCCGGAGAGTTGAATCTTCTGCGGAAGCAAAACGATCTTTTCTCCTGCTTCTGCAGCACTGAGAAAACCGGAATGCATGCCGAGAGCAAGCAGGCCGGTGAAGATCAATAATAGAATGAAGCGTGTGGCTTGTCTGGCAGGAAACATTGAGCACTTCTCTTTATGGAACGGGTCGTTTGCATTGAATGATTTACAATGACGTAACAGGAGTGATCTCAGGAGTCAGTGGTGCGGACTCCGTTTACGATGTTGTAAGATCGTAATTTATTGTAAACACCAGCGTTTCATCTCAGTAGATGGTGTGTTTTTTAAAACAGTTCGCGAATTTCATGATTGCCCACATCCACCAGCGGGAAGGGACGGCCTGAAGGACCGGGCAGTACCGTATGCAGATCAAAGCCGAGACTGTGATACACGGTCGCTGCCAGATCGCCGGGGGAAACGGGGTGATCCGCGGGAACACCGCCGATGGGGTCACTGCTGCCGACAACGCGTCCCCCCTGAACGCCACCACCGGCAAAATAGCAGGTAAAACATTGCGGCCAGTGATCCCGACCACCGGCTGGATTCACTTTCGGGGTTCTGCCGAACTCGGCGACATTGCAGACCAGAGTTTCATCCAGCATCCCACGATCATAGAGATCTTCAATCAGCGCACTATAGGCCTGATCGTACATAGGGGCTACGATATTCTTCATGCCTTCAATGGAAGTGAAAGGTTTGGAACCGTGAATGTCCCAGGTAATTTCGTTGAAGACGGTCAGGAAGGTATTGATGGTTACAAAGCGAACCCCGGATTCCACCAGACGTCGTGCCAACAGACAACACTGGCCGAACCGATTCATCCCGTAACGTTCCCGGACTTTGGTCGGTTCTTTCGCCAGATCAAAGGCTTCGCGTGCTGCTTTACTGGTCATCAAACGGTAGGCAGAATGGAAATTACCATTGAGCAGTTTGGCATCTTCGGTGGATTCAAAGTAGTCAATTGTGTTGTCGACGACTTCACGAATATTTTTGCGGCGTTCTAATCGAGCCGTGCCGATCTCTTTGGGAGGGAGCAGGTCGGGAACTTTGAAATCGGGTTTGGACGGATCGGCCATCAATGCAAACGGGTCATGGGCTTTCCCCAGAAAACCGCCCGCCTGACCGTTGGGCAGATTTCCGCCGCCTCGGCCCATTGTCTCGGGAAGCACCACATTCGCCGGCAGATCGGTTCTGCGTCCGCGGAGATAATCGACGACCGAGCCGATATGCGGCGTATTGATCCCGCCGGTAAAGAGACGCCCGGTCTGCATCATCTGCCAGCCGGCATCATGAACGGCGGCTGCGGTATGATAACAGGAACGGACCAGCGAAAACTTGTCGGCCACTTTTGCATGCAGAGGCAGAATCTCAGAGATATCAATGTCCGGTGAAGCGGTGTGAATTGGTTTAAAGGGGCCTCGGATTTCCGCCGGGGCATCCGGTTTCATATCGAAGGTATCTAACTGACTGGGGGCACCCAGATTGAAGATCATAATCGCCGATCGGTTGTCATTCTTTTTATCGACGAGCCCCTGTTCTTTCGCTTCCAGATATTGGGGGAGAGAGAGTCCCATTGCGCCCAATGTTCCGACTTGCAGGAAGTCTCTGCGTGTGACTCCACTGCAGGTATGTGCTGTGCCTCGACCAGTAAACTTCAGCATGATGCACCCCAAATGATGGATTTAAAACAGAGCGGACCGTTTTAGGCCGGTTCTGTGTTGAGTTTCCGCTGAGAGAAATCGAATGGGTAAAAATAAATTACGCGCAAGAAATCCCTTATTCGTTTATTTTCGCATATAGTAGACGCCCAGATCAACGTCGTCTTGTAGAAAACACGCATAAATTTGTATTATTTACGCATGGTCGATTCTCATCAATTTCGTAATGATTTCAT
>NZ_CALFPF010000458.1 GCF_937919775.1 uncultured Gimesia sp. | reverse complement strand
CATGGTGATATCAAGCGCTCTTCCAGGCATCCCAACTGCTCCTACTTTTATCACTGGACTAACACTAAAGACAGCATCACCTGGAATGCGGACGTCGTCGAAGCCGGCGTATACGAAGCGATTTTGTATTATACCTGTCCTCAAGCCGATATCGGCTCTACCGTGGAACTGAGCTTCCAGGACAGTAAACTGCAGGGATCGATTTCCCAGGCTCACGACCCACCACTGGAAGGCGCAGCGCAAGACCGCGCCCCACGATCAGAGTCACTCGTCAAAGATTTCAAACCGATGGTCCTGGGTAAGATCACCTTACCGAAAGGGACAGGTTTATTAACCCTGCGTGCTTTGGAGATCCCCGGAAGTCAGGTCATGGACTTTCGGCTGCTGATTCTCAATCGGATTGAATAAACGCCAGAGCGCCATCACAGAACACGATTCAGTCTTTTCCAAAATCTGTCACAGAACGCACACAACCCCCAATGAGAGACTCATTTCCGTAAGCTCATGAACAGCCTCAAACCAGCCAAAAACGTTCTGTTTTGACTGGTATCATCCTCTTGAGGTGGTCATAATGGACTCTGACCATCGAAATTTCTGTTACCGCGACATGGTTTCTCATCAGAAATGATGTCTCTGACTTCAAGCACCAATGCTTGAGAAAAACAGTGATGGTCTACCCCACTGAAGTTCTCGATTCCTGCACCGACTGGCAGGTCAAAGATGTAAGTAGCCAGTCACCTTTATTCCTGATAACCCGATGGATACGTTATGAAACGATACTCAACGCTCTCTGCGATCTGCCTCGCTTTGCTGTTTACCGTGACCACATATGCCGACGATAAAGGCTTCACACCTCTGTTCGATGGCAAGACTCTTGATGGCTGGGTTCAGCATGGCGGTAAAGCCAAATACGATATTGTTGAGAACACCATCGTAGGAACCTCAATCCCTAAAACTCCGAACAGTTTTCTCTGCACCGAAAAGATGTACGGCGACTTCGAACTGCAGGTGGACTTCAAAGTCGACCCACTGTTGAATTCGGGCATTCAGATCCGCAGCAACGTGTTTGATGAAGACAAAACCCTCGAAACCAAAGACGCGGATGGCAAGGAAAAGAAAATCAAAATCGCCGCCGGTCGCGTTCACGGATATCAGGTCGAAATCGATCCCTCTGATCGCGCCTGGTCGGGTGGCATTTACGATGAAGGCCGCCGTGGCTGGTTGAACAACCTTGCTGACAACAAAGCCGCCCAGAAAGCTTTCAAGCAGAACGAGTGGAATCATTATCGCATCGTCTGCCGTGGTGACTCGATCAAAACCTGGATCAATGGCGTGCTGGCAGCAGACCTCAAAGATGACATGACGTCCGAAGGTTTCATCGCCCTGCAGGTGCACGGTGTAGGCAATGATCCTGAAAAAGTCGGCAAACAGGTCAGCTGGCGTAACGTTAAAATCAAAGAACTGAAACCTCAAAAAAAAAAGTAAAACCTGAAAAACCCGCTCCTGAAAAAGAGCTGGGAGCCGCCGTTGGTGGCAACAAAGCCACTCCCATCGACCGCATTTCAGCCGCGAAAGGATTCAAGGTTGAACTGCTCTACTCAGTCCCCGCTCAGGACCAGGGATCGTGGGTTAACCTCTGCACTGACGATAAAGGGCGCCTGCTGGTCAGTGATCAGTACGGCGGACTGTATCGCATCACTGCCCCTCCCGCCGGAGAACTGGTAAAGCCTGAAGACGTAGAGAAAGTGCCCGCCGAGATTCGTGGCGTCAACGGGATGCTCTGGTCTAAGGGGGCACTCTATGTGGGAGTCAACGACTACGAACAAAAAATCGCCTCAGGACTCTACCGTATTTCCGATAGCAATGGCGACGATCAGCTGGATCTGGTCGAATTACTGCATGAAGTCGAATCACACAGCGATCACGGCGTACACGCTCTGATGCCCACTCCGGATGGTGAAGCCTTTTATCTGGTGACCGGTAATAATACGATTCCCCCCGTACTGGCCGACAGCTCTCCTGTTCGCCAGGTCTGGGGAGAAGATCATCTGCTGCCCAGCATGCCGGATGGCCGAGGTCACAATCAAGGCGTACTGGCCCCCGGTGGTATTATCTACCGTGTTTCTCCTGATGGTCAGAAATTCGAAGCCTATGCTTCGGGATTCCGAAATATATTCGACGCCGCCGTCAGCCGCGACGGCGAGCTGTTTACCTTCGACGCCGATATGGAATACGATTTCAACACCCCCTGGTATCGCCCCACCCGGATCTGTCACGTCACCAGCGGCGCAGAATTCGGCTGGCGCAACGGGGCCGGAAAACGCCCTCCCTTTTATGCCGACAACCTGCCAGGCATCCTGGATATCGGCCCCGGTTCTCCGACAGGCATGACCTTCGGTTACGGCGCGAAGTTTCCTGCGAAATACCAGAACGCCCTGTACGCGCTCGACTGGAGCTGGGGCAAACTCTACGCCATTCACCTGAAACCGGAAGGTTCTTCCTATTCCGCAACCAAAGAAGAATTCGTGACAGGCGCTCCACTCCCCATCACCGACGCCATCATACATCCGCAGGATGGCGCCATGTATTTCACTATCGGCGGGCGCCGGGTGCAATCCGGTCTTTACCGGGTCACGTATGTCGGTGACGAATCGACCGAACCAGTACAGGCAGAACCAACCGTGAATAAAGCGCGTCAAACACGGCACGCCCTCGAAGCCTTTCACGGCAAGCAGGATCCCAAAGCAATTGAAGTCGCCTGGCCATACCTCGCCGACAAAGACCGCTTCATCCGATTTGCCGCACGCACTGCGATTGAGCATCAACCCACTGATACCTGGGCAGAAAAAGCATTAACCGAAGCCGATCCTGCCAGGCAGGTCGAAGCATTATTGGCATTGGCCCGTGTCACTGGCGTCTGTCCACAACACCGTAACGAGCAGACTCCGGAAGTGGACACTGCCATGCAGGCTAAACTGTTATCCGCCGTCATTAACATCGATGACGCCAGCCTTGATCTGACACAGCAGCTGATATTGCAGCGAACCTTACAGATTATTTTAAATGGTTTAGGTCGCCTCGATGATAACAAGGT
>NZ_CALFPF010000457.1 GCF_937919775.1 uncultured Gimesia sp. | reverse complement strand
AAATGGAGAGCGAAGGCGTCGGTCGTCCGAGTACTTACGCTTCCATTATCGGCACGATTCAGGATCGTGGTTATGTGAATAAGTCGGGCAGTCAGCTCGTACCCACGTTTACTGCGCTGGCAGTCACGCGCTTACTCGAAAAGTTTTTCCCGAATCTGGTCGATTTGCAGTTCACAGCGGCTATGGAACAGGAACTGGACGACATCGCCGTCGGTCAAGGAGACCGATTGCCTTATCTGAATCAGTTCTATCGAGGCAAAGATGGCCTGGACGAGCAGGTCAAAGCCAAGGAAGAGACCATCGATGCGCGGGAAATCTGTACGTTGAATCTGGAAGGAATCACTTCGGCGGTCCGCGTCGGCCGTTATGGGCCTTACGTGACGGATGGAGCGGAAGAAGATCCTGTTTCGGCTTCCATTCCCGATAATATTGCCCCTGCCGATTTAACGAACGAAATGGCAGAAAAATTAATTCGCCAGAAAAGTGAAGGGCCGAAAGCGCTCGGCATGCATCCCGAAGAGAATACTCCCATCTACAAACTGTTTGGTCCGTTTGGTCCTTATCTGCAGTTAGGGGATGTGATTGAGGATGGACCGAAACCGAAACGGGTGAGTATTCCCAAGAATATCGACCCGGATACGATCGACCTGGAAACGGCACTCAAATATTTAAGTCTGCCTCGCCCGTTAGGTGAGCATCCCGAAACCGGCAAGAAAGTCAACGCAGGTATCGGGCGTTTCGGACCTTATGTGCTGCACGACAAAGTCTACAAATCGCTGGGTAAAGAAGATGATATTCTGACAGTCGATCTGCCTCGCGCTGTGGAATTATTAAAACAGGCGCGGCAGCGGAGTGCTCCGACGCCGATTCGTGAACTGGGTAAACATCCGGAGGACGAAGAACAGGTTGCCATTTTCGATGGTCGTTACGGGCCGTATGTGAAACACGGCAAAATCAATGCCACGATCCCCAAAGGATACGAAGTCGAGAATATAACGCTGGACCAGGGGCTGGAATGGCTGGCTGCGAAAGCAGAAAAAACCGGCGCGAAGAAGAAGGCAACCAAAAAGTCAGCCGCCGATAAACCTGCCAAAAAAGCAGCGCCCAAGAAAGCAGCCGCGAAAAAGAAGACGGCAAAAAAATCAACCACCAAAAAGACGGCTGCAAAAAAAACAGCCAAGAAGAAGACGGCTAAGAAAAAAGCGACTGAAGAATAGGGAACAGATCCGATTCACGCAGAAGCCTTGGACGGGTCCCGTTCCGCCGCTTGCTGGGAGGGAACTGCTGCCTGTTCCGCTTCTGCTTCACGTTTTTTCTGGTTTGCCTGTTTGACGTCTGATTCATTCAGATCGAATTCTTCGATGAGCTCGCGGCGGCGGAGTGAGACCTTTCGATCAAATTCCGAGAGGACATCCAACGCACGATCACGCGATGTGACCAGGCCGATAATCAGATATTGTGTAATCGCGATTCCATAGCAAACCCAGCCCACCGTATCGACGGCAATGGCTGCGAGGATAGCGAAGACCGGCGAAGAACGGTTGACATGCTGGCAGACCAGTCCTTTCAGAATAACCCGCCATTTTTCTTTCAGCTCTCGGAAAATACCATACTCTTTTGAGAGTTTTAAAGGAGGCGGGCCGGGGTGAATGATGGAAAATAATTCCTGGTCAGGCATGGCTTCAATCACGCCGATCGCCAGCATGATCCGAAAGCCCATCAAAATCCAGCCTTCGGTTCCCTGCAGACTCATGGGGACCCAGCCAAACAACGCCGCTTCCATATTCGCCGTTGCTGCCAGCAGTAACAGGGAACCGCGAAACCACTGTTCGAGATCTTTTTCCAGTTCCTCGTCAATTTCCTGAACACGCACGACTTTATTGAGAATCAGATGGAAAATCGGAATCGCAATCAACCCGATAAAGAAACGTGTTAATGGTTTTAACAGGTTCCTGAAATAGGGATTTGCGAACAGGATGCGAAAAAATCCACCCACAATGATTCCTAACTGATCGAAAGGTGTTAGCACGAGTTTGTCTCCCTGACTGACAAAACGAATCGGGTTCAATCAGGGATCAAAAAAGACATGGAAAATTCCAGGTCTGCAGGAGAAACCGTGCACCTATTATGCCTCAAAATGCAGGAAAGAGACAAGGCGCATTCGCACCCGCGGGTTTACCAGTGAATTTGCTGATACAGTTGCAGTAAACGTTGACCACGCTTCGGGTTGAGCTGTTGCACATGGGCGACGCGACCGCGCAGATGGCTGGCAAAATCGGGATGATTCTCCCGGTTCTGGCCGACGGGTCCCTGGCGAATACAATTTGTGAGAATTGCTTTGAGCAGATCAAACTCTTTGCGCGAGACATTGGTGTGTTCATTCACGACAACGCCGGTCACTTTTTGCTGCTGGTTGTCCCGCAGCACGCGGCGTTTCAATTGATTCACATGAAAGCGTTCCGAGCGCACGATCTGATCCACAAGCGGAATAAACACACGCAGCGATCGCAGAAACTGATCCGATCCGGAGAACGTTAAATCGTCGGCATAGCGCGTGTATTCTGCATCAAAGGAACGGGCCAGTCCCGAGAGTCTGACATCCAGCGAAAAGGCAGACAGGTTTGCCAGCGCGGGCGAAGTGGGCGCGCCCTGGGGGAGATGGCGCGAGAGATAAGGTAACAGAGGTCGCAGGCTTCCATCCGGAAACGCAATATTCGCAGGGATGGCCGAAGTCGTCAGGCGTGCAAGACAGATCGCCGCTTCGCGACAATAACCGACACTGCGGAAAATCGAAACGACGCGCGAAAATTTGACGCTGGTATAAAAATTTTCCAGATCAAATTTGACCACGACGCGTTTGCCAACATGCGGGCGTGCATTGGTGACAGGGGAGTGGCCCGTGATAAATCCGTGCGCGGCGGAATGCACGGGGATTTTGTTGAGCAGTTCGTGCAGGATCTGCTGCTGAGCGATCTTGATAAAGGGTTTGGGTGATTCAATCAGCCGAAAGCCATTTCGCTTGGGGAGCCAGTGATAGGTGTAGTGCGATTCATTCACATCATCCGGCCGATCAAACTGATTAAACCGATGCGTCAGCCAGGCCAGTTTTCCCAGCGGGATCTCCAGCCACTCGGAAAGTTCCAGCGGTGTGTCAAACCGTGGCAGATTGTAATGGTCCAGTTTTTCGGGATCACAATCCTGAGTCATGTCGAAATAGTGACCGGTACGAGACCCATAACGTGCGAGCTCGTAAGGCGGAGAAGCAACCTCTTCAATGCTGGCTTTGTTATCTTTTTTGTCTTTCGCATACCGGAGGGGCTGCAGGCGCGGTTTACGGTAAACTCGGGGAGACTTTTCCGGTTCTTGAATTGGAATCGGAGCAGGAGTCGCAACAGATCGGTTCGTCGGTGAACCGAAGAGGAGCTGACGTAAAAAATCAAATAAACCCATTCAGAAATCCCGCAGTCAGGTCATGACAATGATCGAGAGAAACAATGATAAAAAACAAAGATGGCCAGCGGGCCGCACAACCGATCCTGTGGCGAAGTGTTGATCCGATAAGCGTCTATCGGAGCGACACTTCACGTGTCGTAGAATGGTCAATACTTCTCCCACGGGGTATCCCCGCAGTGATCTGAGTGATCGATTAAAATTCAGTCAGATCAGAACTTGTGCGACCCACTGCCCATCATGTCTGCAAATCGTATCCTTTTCGTGAGATGCGTCAATGTTAAGTCGTGTGAATCTGGATAAAGCCTATATTTTCCAGCACGATTTCAGTAAGGTAAACGGATCAGCAAATGCCTGCTCTCAAATATTGGCGAGCGGGAAGTTGTAAGAACTGCAATTGCCTTGATTTCATGCCCGCGATACATTCCGGGCAGAATACGAAATTTGCGAAAGTTCATTGCCGTCAGCACGGGCGTACGCTGTTCAGAACGTCTTTGGTTCCCGTGGAATGGCGGAGCCGCTTTGATGGAAATGTATACAGAAA
>NZ_CALFPF010000456.1 GCF_937919775.1 uncultured Gimesia sp. | reverse complement strand
CTGGGCGATGATGCACTCGACCTTGAGACGCTGTCGGAAAAACGAAAACAAAGCCTGGGCGGGAACATGATGCCGATGGGATTGGGAGACTTCTTTTTCTCGCCGGATAACCCGTTGCATCCCGATCGGGACGAAGACGATGATGAGGATCTGGACTACGAAGACGATGACGACGACCAGGACAGCTATTAGTCCGAATTCGGGTTGATCGTTGTGTCTTCAGGAGCCGCTACGGTTTTTTCGCAGCGACCGGCGGTTCTTCGAAACTGAGCCGGATCTCGAAGGGCTCTATCAGAATATTCTTCTGGTCCACATCGGGCACTACCCAGATCCGATCCCGATTACTGAGCATCGTTTCCTTCAATACGACCCCGCCATTCCGTAAATCGACCACCTGCAAATCGACTTCTGCTCCCTGGCTGGAAGGCATTCCTTTGTACTTGCGAATTCCAAACGTCAACACCGGCAGGTCGAGAGATTGCGAAAGATCAAAACCCTCTGCCTCCACAGGCAGCGACCACATCAAATCACCCGTCTTCCGGTCCACGGAATAGATCACTCCGTTAATGGGATACGAAGAGGCTAAGGTGATATAATTGACCCCGTTTTTCACAATGTATTTCACATTCACAAAAACCAGATATTGCCGCGAGTTTTTCAGCAACAGCAAATTAATGATATTGGCTACCGGATTCCCTTTCACTTCATATTTGATTTCGCCGGTCCGCAAATCCAGAATGGAAATCAGGCCTTCCGGAGTGATCATTGCGATTTCGTAATCTTGTCCCAGACTGTAAATCGTGGATTCACTTAATGTACGGCTCCAGATTTCACTGTCGGTCGACAAATCCTTTAAACGCAGGCGGCTCGCATTATCGGCACCTGGTGTGAATGTCAGCACATAGCGTTCAAAAGCAAAGACCTGTGATTCTCCCTCGTCCAGTTTAAACGACCTGAGAACTTCACCGCTCTGGCCACTTAACACAACGTAACGGGGTGCAAAACGATCTTCAGCCGTCCTCACAATCACATGTTCGGCATCGCCAAAATGGATGCTGCTGGTCACGATTCCCTGGTGTTTCCATAAAACTTTCCCGGTTAACAATTCGGCTGCGATCAATTCGTCGGCCACCTGATAACAGAGAAACTCTTCATTGATGGTACCGATCCGGCCCAGCAATTCTCGGTCAGCGTTACGTGCGAGATACTCGCGCAATACAGGCGCAACCCCGCTTCGATCAATGGTAATATAATCGAGAAGACTGGGTGCCCCCGGAATGAGCCTCTGCTGCCACAAAAAAGTCGGCCGATTGTCTGCATCCCGGTTCAACGTATCCAGTACGAAGAATTCCGATCCGAAGTTGACGACCAGATAGTGCCGATACACTCTTGCTGAGAAATAAGCCTGACGGGGAACTTCGATCCCCGCCTGCTCCAGAAAGAAGGCCCACTGCTGTTTTCCCTGACCGTCAAATGCGAAAAGAAACTCTCTGGTCGGACCGATCTCAAGTCGATAATTCTCGAACAGGGAATTTGAGAGACCGATAATCTCCACAGGCAAAGAAATATTCTGTCCCCTGGACTGTTCGCCGCGATAAACCTGAGCGGGATAATCAGGCCAGTCTGCCCCCGCACCCTGCCACTTCCGGAACTCCGGTTCTGACCGCCAGTGCTGCGCTAACTGTAACGAGGTTTTACCGTCCATGCAGATGACATCCGGCCAGCGCGTGACCAGTTGTTCGATCAACTCGACAGCCTTTGGATAACGATTCGACCTCAGATAAAGTTGCGTCAGTTTCGCGGTGGCAAACGCGGCCATCACAGGCTGTTTTGAACTACGGAGAAATTCCAGATGCTGCACTAATTGACGGCGCAACGGGGACTGTTCTTTTTCAGAACCGGCGTGAATTGCCTGCTCTAATCGTCCGATCAGCGCCACCCGGACCTGCTGTGTCTCCGGCAGATTTCCGCAACATTGCAGGAAACGTTCCAGTACTTCCTGTTCCGCATTCACAAGTTGCTCTGTGTAATAACGGGTAAAGAACGTTCTGATCTGATCGCGTTCACTCTCTGAAGCACTCGCCACCATTGATTCCAACTTGGAACGAATCCAGCGATCCATGCGTACAAAGGAACCCCCTTTGACCTTTTCAGAGCTGAAAATATTTTTGAGTTCCGACAGTCTGAGATAATATCGCAGTGCCGCGTCCAGATTGCCCTGCTGCTGATAATTGAAAGCGAGAATCTGGAAAAAACGTTTGCGTTGATCGTCGTCGACCAGCAGATTCTCCATTTTGGAAATCTGGTTTTGATTCTGGTCAAAATCATGGTCCAGGCTTTCGAGTAACATGTCTGCATACAGCCGCTTCGCGCGCAACGTGGGTTTGATTTGAATCGACTGATCAATCTTCTGCATCGCCTGACTGACATCGCCGGCAAACAGATTGAGCTCACCACGCAGCAGCTGCGCCAAAGCCAGATCATCGGGCTTCGTGGATTGACTGGCGAGGCGGATTTGCTGCCAGATACTATCCACCGATTTAAAGCCCACTACCTCTGTCTCATTTTGAGAAACCAGCATTCCCTGAGCCGCAGCGAGATTGCCGATCAACGAGCCCGATTCAATTCGCGTCCGTGCCAGAATCAGACCGTCATCAAGACGAACGCTCAGAATCTCTCCCGTTTCCACCGGCTGGAAGTACGTATTTTTCACCACGATCCCGCGACCGCTGGGCGCAGGAATCGGATGTGATTTCGGCCAGGCAGAGGACCCGTCGCTCATTTTAATCGCATCGATCTGATCACTGCCGACCAATAAGATTTTTCCTTCATGAATCGTCGCGATAAACAGATTGCCCCGGCGGGGTCGCGACCATAATAATCTACCGTCAAACAGGTTCAGACATTGAATATTTTGCAGCTTGCGGGAGTGAATCAGCACACGATCCCCCACAATCACCGGTGCAAACTCGGCCCAGCCTTCCGAATTCTGATTGGTATCCTGTGAATAAGGTCCATACGCCACAACTTCCTCGCCGCCGAGATCCAGCTTTCTCCAGAGCAGTCGGCGCGTCACGGCATCAATGCCGATCGTGCAACCGGCGCCGGTCTGACAGACGATCACACCATGTGCAGCAGAGGGACTCAGCCCCAGCCTGCGGCGAACATGGTCCATATCTCGCCGGTCTGTGGTGTAGTCACGGGCAATCGGGTTCTCACTGCGAAACAAAGATTGCGTCCAGAGCGTTTTACCCGTTCGCGGATCCAGCACCAGCAAGCGAAATTCCCGCCCCTCTTCTGCCAGACAATACAATTTCCCGTCGAGTGGCAAAGGAGGCCCCAGAAAATAATGACCGGAATAGTGAATCGGATTTTGCAGCCGCGGACCACCCAGCTCCCAGACAAATTTTCCCGAATCTGCTTCAAAAGCCATCAGACGGTTAAACGACTTCGGCACCAGAATATTTTCTGAATCGAGCTGGCTGAAATGATAAAAGCCCGCGATGAATCCCACATTTTCCACACAAAAAACCAGTTTACCATCCGAACTCAAATGACCGACGGTGTAATCCTGCCAGGCGCGCTGTGACAGATATTTTTCCAATGGCGTCCGAGGCATCCCCAAAAATTCTTCGTCCTCATTATCCGGATCTGATAACATTCTCTGGTAGAGTGCATCGGTAACCGTGCTTTCCCAGCTCAGATCTCCCGTTGATAAGGAAACCGCTTTCAGATTGCGGTGTGTTCTGAAGATGACCTTGTCATTAATCACCAACGGACTGGCGGCGGGCAGAACACCCTCGACATGCTCGCGGCGGTGTTTGCCCAGCTTCTGAAGCATTTCCTCTAAATGAGGCCCTTGTTCCTGGTCAGTGAGAGCGGGATCCTGAATGGTCGAAAAACGCCAGACCGGTTTCGCGGAGGGAACCGCAAATGCAGCCGACGCCGAGCGCGAAGGGTCGCCTCGATACATGGTCCAGTTCTTTTGTTCCTGCGCTGCGCTCAGGTCCAGAATCCCCAGCAGACGGGACAACCATTCCACCGGGTTTTCCGATGCGACAAACAGCGTCACTTTAGTACCATTCGGAAATTCAAGCGTCTTTCCATCTGTTAAACGCACCAGTTTCAGCAACGTCTGACGACATTTCCCCTGATTCCCAATGTGATACCAGGCAACCGCCAGTTTGAACGTCAGGAAGAGTTCCTTCGTCTTCGCCAGATCATGTTGATCGCTGAGGGCTTCCCACTGCTGTGTAGCCGCCCAGAAGTCTCCCCGTTCGAAGTAATAGGCCCCCAGGGTATAAGCGGCTTCGGCACCTGCTTTGGTAAAGAAAAAGCGACGCACCACTTCCTGCAACAGATCGATGTCGTCCTGCTCCACCGACCGATTGAAAAGCTGTTCCGCCGTGGAACCGTACTGCAGCGCATAAAATCGTTTTCCTTCTTCCGGCAGATCAGCGATCATCTGCCGGGCAATCTTTTTAAGGCTGAGAAAGTCTGCTCCTTTTTCGGTAGAGACATAATCCTCGGGTGCATCCAGCACCGCCTGCAGTTCCGGTATCCCTGCCGAATACTTTTTCTCCCCGATCAACCTCAATGCATCTTTAAATGTATTGGTATACAGGCGGCTGGTCGGAAAGAGATCATGCTGATCTGCCAGCGCCGGATCGGCATTGCGGAAGGGTTGCGCAATGCAGGGAACGGCAGAGAGCATGAATGACATCAGAATCAGCACCAGAATGTAAAAACGGTGCTGGCGATGTACGGAATATCTGTCTTGGTGAGATGGAGAGACCATAAGCAAATAAAGAGCTTCAACTTCCCGTAAAAGAAATTTCATAAAAAACGGGCCTCAAGCGTGCATTGAAACCCCTTGTCCTGCCGGAAGTGGCGAGGCTCAGTTAACAATCAGTCTGGTATCGGCGATGACTTCCTGAATTCCCTCGACATTCAATTGACCTTTCCGGTAAGCACGGTTCGCTTTGACCGCACCCTCCCACAGCATTACATTCACTGCCGCCTCTCTGGCAACCAGATATCCTTCAGGCCCCGCAGCTCCTGCAAAAACCGTTAATGGAACATTTTTGATTTCGTTTTCGACGGCAACTTTTTCCAGCTCTGATTTGACGGACTGGGGATCATCCGTCAAAACAACAACGAAGGCAGCCAGCTTTTCATCCTGATGTGCGGTAACTTCCTGATCGATTTTCTTTATCAATGTTTTCGTATTTTCATCGAGTTCACGTACGAAAATACCAACCACGGGTCGTCCACCGTAGAGACAGCGATAACAAAGATGCTTGCCCCGATTCGGGCCGGTCACATCTTCAACGTCAAACGGCATCGGCACGCCGCCAATCTCCATACCCGACTGAAAAACCACTTCCTGTGTTACACTTGAATCCGGCGTATTATCCCCCGCTTCACTCCCCGGTTTGGCAGGATCGGAATTCGCGGCATCCTCTGTCTGCCCACATCCCGCGAGGAACATCGCCGCCAGCAGAGGGCAAACGACGAACGCTGCCAGGATTTTGTTCAAACGGACACAACGCATACTCTTTTCTCCGATTTGATAAATCTTCAAACAGAAACCTCACCCGCAAAATCAATTGTATGCCGCCAGTATCTTCACTGTCGAGTACGAATAACCAATTTTGCAGGTGAGGCACCTGTCATTTTCCGGTTTGCTGCTCAAAAACAAACCGGAAAAACCAACATCACTATTTTAAGTTATTGACCAGCTCCAGAATCGCTTTGCTGTCGTCAGCGGCTTTAACCTGGGTATTTTTCAAAACGACCTTCCCGTTTTTATCAATCACAAAGGTCCAGCGCGCAGCCGTCACGCCGCGCGTCAATGTTTCTTCTTTACCATCAATCGTACGCTTGATGGATCCGCCAGCTTTCAAAGGCACACCAAATTTGTTGGCGACACCGCCATCTTCATCAGCCAATAGTGTAAAATTCAGATCGTACTCTTTTTTAAACAGCTGATGACTACGGGGGGAATCACCACTCACCCCAATCACTTCTACATTCTTGCCTTGCAGTTTTTTCATGTCATCCCGAAAACCACATGCCTGCTTCGTACAGCCACCGGTCATATCTGCGGGGTAGAAATAAATCACCAGCACTTTTTTGCCAACATGGTCGGTCGACTTCCAGCCTTTCCCCTGATCATCTTTGGCAGTAAAAGCGGGCGCGGAATCACCGACTTCCACTTTGCCGGGAGGATCGGAAACCTGACCGTAGGCGCTGGCTGACAGCCCGCACAGACAAACGAGACTCAACATTGAAAATAGACGATACGAAACCTTCATGTCATTACACCTTGTTTTAAAGTTACAGATTGATTTTTTGTAAACTGACAACCGGCCAGTTTCCTGACTATTTTAACAAACACATGTCAACATTTACTTCGTTAACAACGCAGAGATTTTTTTTGCCTCATCAGAGGGCACTCTGCCCTCATTACCGAAAGCGGTTAAATTGCGCGGCCGGGCAATGAGTAATCGCTCACCGGCAATGATCAGATTCCCTCCTGTTTCCCCATGCAACGCGCGTAATGCAATTTTTTGCTTCAGCAATCCCTGCTCAACATCGACCACCAGAATTTCTTCCCGCAAAGGCCAATACACAAATTTTCCCGCCAGAACACCCCGGCCATAGCCGAAGCCTTCTGGATCCTGATAGCCCACCTTCCATTTGACGGCTCCCGTCGCGCGATCCAGGCCAAACAACCGGTCGCCACTCACAAACAGCGTCGACTGATTCACGCCCAGTAAATCCCGTATCCGGTCTGGGAATTCCCGCTGCCAGAGCAACAGACCCGAATCCGCATCAAAGGCCATCAACAGATCCGAGTCCTGCGGCGCGGCGAACAGAATACCACGGTCGTAAACACAGGGCACCAGACCGGTTTTCATATGATCGCTTAATACCAGCTTGCTGACTTCATCCTGCGAAGGATAGGTGACAACCCAGTTTATCTTGCCGTCACGCGAATCCAGCGAAGCAATTGCTCCCATATCGGTCGAAAGATACAACTGCCCTTCCGCCAATGTCAGCAGCAGATGACTGATATAGTTAATCCCCTCTTCGATATTCCTTAACGCCAGACAGACTTTTTGATTCCAGAGCAACTCTCCCGTTTCTGTCGAGAAACAGGCCACATTCGTTTGTACTTCAGGAAATCCACGATGCAAAGCCACAAACAGTCTGTTTCCTGAAACGACAGGAGCACCTTCAAAAGACCAGACAAAATTCTGTTCTCGCAACTGGGAAGAAGAAATTTTCCAAAGCAGTTTGCCTTGCCCCTGATCCAGATCGAGACAAACCAGATCCGAAAACAACCCCAGCCGTTCATCTTTGGCGACAGAGGTGACCGGGCTTCCCATCCGCGCATAAAGGCGGCCATCCGCAATCGTCATGGTGAACCGCGAAACTCCGACGACCGGACGAAACGGAAGTCGAATCCCCCCTTCCAGAACAGACGGGTAAATAATCGGGCTGGCCTCTTGATCGGCAGACCAGGCTGGCAGACCGCTCTTCCAGTTCAATGCATAAATCCGTTCGGCATCATTGAAAAAAACATGTTCGCGATGCACCACCGGAAAGATGCCCGGTGGTACCGGCTGACCAAACGCCGGCTTGCTGCTGAATTCCGGGTCCCAGACCATTGGAATCCGAAAAGACCACGCGACGGCGCCGACATCGATTTTCTTTTCCGCCCGATAATTACGCGTCTGATGGCCGGCAAATGTATGCATTTCGGAGCGTGTCTCGGGCAGAGAAACCATTGTATGGTCTGCGATAATCGAGGATAACAACGCAACCAGATTCCCCTCTTTTCCCGCCAGCGTGCCAGAGGCCTGTGGATAACGTTTCCGGAACACTCCCAACTCAAATTGAGCCCGTTGGAAATCCCCTTCAAAAAAACTGACCAGAATCAATCGGGCCAGGATGTCGGAGACTGGCAAATCGGTATCGGGATAAAGAAATACGCCCGGATCCCGGTTCTGCTGCTCCGCGTCTACCACAGGGATCAGCTTGCTCCAACAGGATCGGGCTTGCGAAAGGGCGCCCTGCTCCCAGGCCATTTCCCCCAGTCGATACAAGGCGTCATCTCCATAACTACTCATCAAGGCCTGTTCGACAATATTCAACAGCGGCTGCTCTGACGATTCTGCCAGCGCCTGCTCAAACCAGCGTTTGGCGCGCGGATCTGTTTTTTCACGATAAATGGCGATCGCTTCTCGGGGGAAACCAGCCAGCAGATTCTGGCAGTATTCAGACACCCGCAGATAACGGCCCGTCGATTCCGGATAAAGCGTGTCGCCATATTCATCGGAAATCTGAACTAAGATATCGACTGCGTCTGCCCACTGTTTCTCTGCCAGATAATCGCGAACGGAACCCATCTTTTTGAGAACCGCGTTATTCACGTCAAGAGAAACGGATTCGCGAAATTTCGGTGGAATGCCCTGCTGCTCCGGTTGAGCCAGACTGATCTTCGCCGAGACACAAATCGTTCCCAGCACAATCAGAGCGATGAAACCGCGAGGCATTTGCATGGTTCGACAACCTCACCATCTTCAGCAACAGTTAAATGGCATTAAAAAGGACACGCCCAACCGGACGTGCCCTTGTCTGTAAATCTCGAAAGCAATAGAGATCTGTTATTTGAACTTGGCAGGGCTGATTTTGATTTCACCCAGGTCCAATGTTTCTCCCGGCTTAATGTCAACAGTGAATTTCCGTTCGACATAACCGACTTTTTCATGCCAGATCCGGAAATCGTTTTTACCTTCGGGAAGATTTTCAATCGTAAATTTTCCATCCTTGTCAGACACGACAGCATAAGGATGATCGGCCACAAACCAGTAAGCGGTCATCCAGGGATGAATGTCACATTTCACCTGCATCGGCAGAATTTCGGGAATCACATTCGCCACTTCTTTTCCTTCACGATCATTGGGAGCCAGAATAAAATTCACGGCCTGATTCTTGATCGGAAAAGTATGCGTGTTATGAGCCACAGGATCGTCGGATTTCACAAGCACCGTCTGATCGG
>NZ_CALFPF010000455.1 GCF_937919775.1 uncultured Gimesia sp. | reverse complement strand
CTTTGACCAGGCATTGAATGCGCAGTGTGCTTAATAAACTGAAGTAGCGAAGTAGAACGGGGCATAATATGTGAGCCGTTAAATGTATTTTCTTAGTATCCGTTAAGCCATCATAGAGGAAGTTGATAGGCCGGACTTAATAGTCGCCAGGCGACTTATCTTGGAGGGGATCATGAACCGATCACAATTTAATCACAGTCAAAAAGAAACCATTAATTCCGCTCGTCTCCTGGTATGGGGAATGGTCATACTGATGACCGCCGTTTTCTTGACCGGATGTACTACTCTTTCCCAAGCTGCGGAGTACGATGCTTACCGCCCGGATTTTTATCGTCCCGATAACAGTCGAACTTTCGATAATAATTCGGATCATACGATTGAAGATCTTCTGCCACCGTCCTATTTCAGAGGTGACCAGTATCAAAGTCGCCGTCCCATCAATGATGGCTTCGGATCTGAAGATTTTGAATCAAAATTGAAAAGATTATTGTCCGAGAGAGATCAACAGTATGATCGTGTTCGTGATCGAAATGAAAACGATCCCAGAGATAGACGAGATTTTTCCCCAAGGCGTCAGCCGCGTGGTTCTTTTGAAGACAATTACGACGATCAGAAATTAAGAGAACTGATCCAGGAACTGCGTCAGAGGTCTTTACCACAGTATGATCGTGATCGCTACGAAACGAGATTTCCCAATCAAACTCCGATCGACCCAAATCAGGCAGTCAGAAACAAACTGTCTCAACGTTACGCCAGTCCTTCGGTTCTCGGAACTCTGCAGAATCTTGATCCTCAAAGAGCTTATGCATTCTATCTGGAAGTAAACCGGATGATTGACTCACGCCATGTGCAACCACCTTCCTATGATGTGCGAACTAAGAAGGCTTTGCAAAACCTGATTTTTGCCGTGGAGAACCAGGCATTTCTGAGTACCCAACGTATTTCAGCATCACCTGAACGAATTAGAATGGTACAGCAAAGCTGGCAGCAATTGATGGATCAGAATCCTGCTCGCAATTCCCAGGAAGCAGTGACCGTTTTGCGTCAGGCAGCGGATATTGCAGGCAGCCAGCTCCAAATGCCGGCGACTGGTGTGATTTACGAGTTCGCTTATGGTTCGCTGGATGCGCTCGATAAACACTCGCGATTTGAATTCACACCCAGTGTGTCAGGGCCTCGCGTCGATGCGGGAGACAGTAATATTGTGGGTGTTGGGGTACAACTCAAGACGCATCGTGAAGGAGCTGTCATCTTACGTACGCTGAATGGGGGTTCTGCACAGAAAGCAGGGCTTCAGCGTGGAGACATTATTGTAGGGGCCAATCAACGAACGTTAGCCGGTCTTTCTCTGGATGATGTTGCCAACTTGATTACGGGCCCTGCAGGTTCAACAATTTCTCTCGAAGTGCGCAGGGGAAACCAGAATGCAAAGGTCAATCTGAGTCGTCAATCG
>NZ_CALFPF010000454.1 GCF_937919775.1 uncultured Gimesia sp. | reverse complement strand
ATGGTACTTTAAATGAACGATTAAAAGTGCGGGAGCTGGTCTGGCAACGCCGTTAGTCTGCACTGAAACCCGGTCAGTGGGAGGGGATTAATATAACGACATGGTGCGAAACTGTTTAAGACAGCCTTCTTCCCGTCTTTTGCGATAAAATTTCGGGGATCTGTGACTGGTAAAAAGGAAACAAACTATTTATTATAGCTGTTTCCCCGTGACGCTTCCGAAGTGCGCGAGTCGCTTCTGCTCTTTGGACTCCTGTCCTGCCGATTTGGTGAGGCAGTACTGTAAGTCATTGAAAATTAAGGGGATAACCAGGCCCAAGTGGCGGAATTGGCAGACGCGCTAGATTCAGGTTCTAGTATTCGTAAAGGATGTGGAGGTTCGAATCCTCTCTTGGGCAATACAAAAAAGGCCCCGCAACCAGGGTGTTGCGGGGCCTTTTTTTATGCGCGGCACTTCATTTCCGGTGCATCGGATCGGCTCCGCACCAGGATCGCTTTCAAAAAGAAAACCCCCGGTCGAGCAGGGCTCGGCCAGGGGTGAATGGTTTACCTTTTTCCGCACTTAGCGACCAGCACGCCAGTTGCTGTGGTGAGCGTCGTGACCATGTTTGTAGTCATGGTCGTGTTTGTAATCGTGTTTGTAGCTGGTATTGCTGTATTTGTTGTTGTAATAAGAAGATGAATTGTAACCCGTTTGAGGACGGTAATTGTAGTTCGATACGACAGGACGGTATGTGTTGAACAGGCCGGTGTAGGCACTGTTGTAACGGTTCACAGCCGGGTTGTACGGAGTGAACAGCGGTCGGCTATTCAAGTAGCTGCTGTTGTAGCTGGAATAAGAATTGTTATTCCAGTTGCTGGCAGTGTTATTGTAACGTGAATCGTAACGTGAGTTGTACTGACTGCTGGTGGCACAGAATGGTGTGGCGGCAAATGTAGTGCTGCTGACCAAAGTAACGGCTGCCAATGCTGCGAAAGCGATTGTGAAGTTTCTCATCATTATCTCCCTTAATGTTTTAGTTGTTTGAAAGTGACTTAAGTTGTCGTTGATGAAAGAGTACTAAAGCACGAAGCGTGCCAATAAAATACGGATTATCTTTAAGTCATTTAATACAAACAATTTAAAAATTTATCGACATCGCGACATTAGCTTTGTGTCGTTGTCAATAGTACAACTTACAGGAAGTTATTACAATCATATTGACAACGCATATCTCTGGCGTGTGTTGCGTAATTGATTCTGGGTGGCGGTGAAAGCAGATTGTTTCTCGGGAAGAAACAGATAGCGGGAGCAAGCCTGTAAGCCGGGTTATGTCGAGAGTGGCCATTTATCTGGGACAGCAGTTGCCTGCTGCCTCGTGCGACCGACCCGAGAGTCATACCGGATCGGGCCGATCCGTGCCCTGGCGAACCAGGACTGCTCTCTGCTTGGTCTTGCACCCGGTGGGGTTTACCTAGCCAGACCGGTCACCCGGCCTGCTGGTGCGCTCTTACCGCACCGTTTCACCCTTACCTGTCTGGAGACCAGACAGGCGGTTTACTTTCTGTTGCACTTTCCCTATCCTCGCGGACGGTGGGAGTTACCCACCACCGTGCCCTGTGGAGCCCGGACTTTCCTCCACGGATTCCGAAAAATCCGCAGCGACCACTCAGCCGGCTCCCGCTACTGAATTTTCCAGTATAGGCGACGCGCGAGGTTTACAGTATCCCCAAAATCTGACTTTTCTCCACATAAGGGCTTTATAATGTCTGGCCAGCAGTATAGATTAATAGCGTGCGGGCATATTCAGGCATCTCAGTATGGTTTATATGGAAATCACACCAGGAAGTAAGCATGTTAGGTGAACTAAACCCATGTGGAGGTGGCGACCCGATACCGCTGCTTTCCGAGGTTCTGTTGATCGGCCGCCGCGGTCGATGCGATATCACATTGGATTTTCCCAATATCTCTTCACATCATTGCCAACTGGAGTTTCTCAACGGCTATTGGCGCGTGCGCGATATGAACAGCCGCAACGGCATCAAAGTGAATGGCGAGCGCTGCGAGATGAAGTGGCTGCTTCCCGGAGACAGGCTCTCCGTTGCCAAGCACGATTTTGAAATCAATTATACCCCTCAATCCGATGAGCCCCCGCCGGAAGAAGAGAATCCTTTCGAAATGAGTTTAATGGAGAAAGCAGGTCTGGTGCGACCGGAGAAACGCCCGGAACGACCGATGGCGCCTCCTGCTAAAAAACCGAAAGAGATTATCCTGCCTCAGGATGAATCGGAAATGACCGATGATGAATTGGGTCTGAAATTTCTGATTGATCTGGACGACGAGCAGGGCGGTGCATCATGAAATTCGAACTGTGGTTATGGAACCAGGATTGTAGTGGCTAAGAAAAAAGGAAAAAAGATCCGGGTTGCGTTTAAGAAAAACCGCCAGAAAAACGTTCGGCAGAATAAGCTTTCGAGCCACCGGGTCGATGAACAGCTCGACTCGCAATACATGGATGCGACGGAGCGGCTGAGCGGTAAAGGGGACCTGACGCGGCACCGCACCGTGATGGGTGTGGAGCAGGAAACCAGAGACGGCACTTCTATCGTGATCGACATTGATGAAAGCGCCTGTCTCAAAGGGCGCGTGATTCGCTCTCAGGGTTTGAATTCGGTTGTGCAGGCAGAAGACGGCTGTCGTTATGACTGCACGATACGTCGGCTTGTCAGAACGATGTCCCGCGATGACCGCAATGCCGTGGTCGCCGGCGATCATGTTTTGATTCGAGCGGACGGAGATGAAAAGCAGGCGGTCATCGAGCGGGTGGAGCCGCGACGCTCTTATTTATCCCGGGGCAGTAAGCGCCGTGAACATATTCTGGTCAGTAATATTGATCAGGCCGTGGTTGTCGTTTCAGCCGCTGATCCACCGCTGAAACCCTCGCTCATCGATCGTTTTCTGATCAGTTCGGAAAAGGGAAATATTCATTCCATCATCTGCATCAATAAGAGTGATCTGGTGGACCCTGTGGAATTTCAACCGTTGATCGGTGTGTATGCTCAGATGGGGTACGACGTTGTTTTAACGAGTGTGGTCGATGGTTCGGGGATTCCGCGCCTGCGGTCTTTGCTCAAAGGAAAACAGTCAGTTTTTTCCGGACAAAGTGGTGTGGGGAAATCGTCTTTACTGAATCAAATTGATCGTCAGTTATTATTGGAGACCGCGGAGATCAGTCAGGAGAGCCGCAAAGGGCGGCATACGACGCGCTCGGCGGTGTTGCTGGAGATTTCCAGCGGCGGCTGGGTGGTGGATACGCCGGGCATCCGTCAGTTAGAGTTATGGGATGTGATTCCCGAAGAAGTCGAAGGTTTCTTTCGCGATTTTTGTCCCTTTATTCCTCAG
>NZ_CALFPF010000453.1 GCF_937919775.1 uncultured Gimesia sp. | reverse complement strand
TGCATGTTCATACAATCTTTTAATTCACTATGATCGGAACGATTAAATTTGGTTCGGAGTCAATACTTGTCGCGACGGACAGATGTAACTTCTTGCTGCCTTTAGAAGGGGACGAAAACCATTTCTTGCGATCCAAGCTTATTTCAATCGTCTTTATACAGCCCGACAGGTCACCTGTGTTTACGGCTGGTTCGTCAATTTCCTGAACGAAGATTGCCGGGTGAGAACAAATCAACTTTCTCAGCTCAAGATCAGAATTTTCCACTGCGGTAAATCGAATCGTGCATTTGGAAATAGCTTTATCATCAGATTTACTGATTGAGAAACGTGCCTCCTCCGGTTTCAGAACAACAAAGGGCCTGACGTCAGCTCTGACTTCTAGAAGCTGCTCTGTTGTCTTCCCGTTCGCAACATACTTTAGGATCAGAAATACGTTACTCCAGCCTCTTTTTTTTATCGAGTTAAATTCTACAAGTGCCGTTGTCGATTCGCCTGGAGCCAACACGCTTTTGAATGTATCAAGTGTCAGACAACCACAACTTGCCTGCAGCTGAATCTGATCAATCGGTTTCGTAGAAGTATTTTTTAACATGAAACGGGTTTTATTTAGTGTGCCCTGTTTCACTGATCCCAGATCTGCAACCACGGGTGAAATTAGTAATCCATCGCGAATCGTCGCATTCTCTTGATCTGAAATGAAAAACATCAGTCGAATTGAATTAGCCAGAAACAAGCAACCAATAAGCCCGAAAACACATTTATTAATCATATGTATATTCGCTAAATATCCAAACGATCCGTTAAATGACGATTAAATACTGAGTCCGCCCAGAAATTGTGCCGTTTGACCACTCACCCAAAAATACACATAGCATACAAGTGTATCTAAAACTTATGATCAGGTCTAGAAAAAAATTTGTTTTTTACGAATTCGGACCAGCACAGCTTAAATTTTCATAACCATTCCATGGTTTCCGCTCGAAGCATTATTTCCGAACTGTCATTCAGGTATCTTATCTGCGCAAACTGTGAAAATCCTTTAAAACTCTACTATAACAGCACTTATTTCAGGCTGTTGAGAGAAATCTTATTCCAGATCGCAGTCCCATTGCAGCGGATCGGTTTCCTGCTGGCTGGCCCAGATTTTCAATTTCGGAAACTGCCGATGTAACAATTGTGCCATCTGCTCCATCGCCGGTCGTTCCGTGGCGTAATGTCCGGGCAGAATCAGTCCCATGCCGTGTGCCCGGGCTTCCAGGCAGGCATGAAATCTGGCTTCGCCGGTCAGTAGAGCCTGACAGCCGCAGCGGTGGGCGTCATTCAAGAATTCGGCGGCTGCCCCGCAGGCGATACCGATGCGACGGATGCGCAGCGCAGGATCACCCACAAATTGCAGCGAGGAGATCCTCAGGGCCTGCTTAATCAACTGGTTTAACTGCGCCAGCGTGAGTTCTGCAGGCAATGCCAAACCGGCCTGCGCCTCTGCCTGCTTCGCCCGACGGTTCTGTTTTGGAAATAACGGGCCTGAGGATGCCAATCTCTTCCAGTCCCAGCAGTTGAGCCAGCTGCCAGTTGATGCCCCGCTCGGCACTGTCATAAGAGGTATGCGGGCTGTACACTGCGATTTTTGTCTGGATGAGATCCAGCAGCATTTTGCCTTCGATCGACGCCGACGTAATCTGTTGCACCGGTCGAAACAGAATCGGGTGGTGGCAGATAATCAGATCGGCTCCCGCGGAAATCGCTTCCGCTGCCACGTCCGGAGTCAGCGTAAGACAGGTGAGAATCTGTTCGACCTTTTGGGCAGGGTCTCCCGTCAATAATCCCACATTATCCCAGCTCTCTGCCAGATCGGGAGGTGCGAGATGCGCCAGATAATCCTGAATTTCTGCTACGTCGTTCATGTCGCTGTACTCCTGGTCTGCTGGGGAGTATTCGATTCCAACTCTCGGGAAATCAATGAAGTTCGGGGTTTTGAGTTACAAATCTGAATTGATCAATGCATCATACAGCACTATACTTCGTTTAACCAAAGAACATGAGATTCATTTCTACGAAATAAAGCAAGGTCAGCACTATGGGTCTTAAAACACGATTGATTGTTCTGTTCGTGATCGCTTTCGGCGCCTGCATCATTCTGAACGGGCCGGACATTCTGGTCTACCTGATCGCGCAAGCCGCCATTTCAGGGACATTTATCGCGATGTGCCTGAAGAAAGAACGTGAAATCATCGCAAAGCAGAACCAGGCGGATGCAGGCTCTGAATAGTCACTGAAATCAGGCTGCTTGGCTTGCTTTTTCCGCGAAAAAATTTGTTTCCCCGGCGTTGAAACCGCCCGCTGGCAAGACATTCCCGGTCTGACTTGGTTAGAATGTTAAAGATCGTTTGATCTTTTCAACCATTCTCTCTAGCGATGAAATAACCGTAAGAATGTACTTTCTCGATTCCCGGTCTGTCTTTCAAAAGACGAAGCAGAATTCTTCCACGCCTGTTCGCAAGCACGGCTTCACCCTGATTGAACTGCTGGTGGTGATTGCCATCATTGCCGTTCTGGTCGCGTTGCTCTTACCCGCTGTGCAGCAGGCACGCGAAGCGGCTCGGATGGCGCAGTGCAAAAATAACCTGCGGCAGATTGTTCTCGCCTGTCACATGTATGCCGACTCGAATGGCGGCTATTGGCCAAGAGCAGCCCCAGATCATCATGACGGCTTTGGCGGTAAAAAACGCTGGCATGGAGAACGGGTCACCTCAGACGGCACCACGAAGTTTCAGCCTCACCTGGGACCGTTGGCTCCCTTCCTCGAACAAAGTGCGGAAATAAAAAAGTGCCCTACCTTTGGTAACTTCGCCGCTCATGGAACGGTTTCCAATGCCTTCGAAGGAGGGACCGGGGGCTATGGTTATAACCAGGCTTATCTCGGGGGGACTTCCTGGAAATACACATATCCGACCAGCAATATGGTAGCGACTAACATGCGGGAAATTGGCAGCCTGGCGCGAACAGTGGCGTTTTCTGACGCGGCTTTAGCGCAAGGTTTTCCGGACCTGCACATTATTGAATACAGTTTTATCGAGCCCCCTTTCTTTATTGATAACTGGACGCCCACTTATCAGGAAGCACCCTGGCGTCCCGATCCTTCTATTCATTTCCGCCATACGGGGACTGTTGCAAACATTGGCTGGGCAGACGGACGCGTCACCTCAGCCGTCATGTCCGGCACCGGCAACTCAGCTTATGGAGGAGATCCCAGAAAGTTTCAAATTGGCTGGTTCGGACCGATGGACAGCAACATCCTCTTCAGTAACAAAGACAAACTGGAAACTGATATGGGAGGCGTTTTTTAATGGGTGTTTCGAGCTCTCCTGCGATCAATTTTTGTCTGCTGGCGGTCTGCCTGATCGTATCTCAAAGTTGTTCTGAAGAACGTCCTTTCGTTCCTCAACCGTCTGCGGAATATGTCGTGATGGTCAACGCACAAGGCGAGCCGGAAAATATCCTGATCGAGCAGTTCTTCAAAAAGCAGGATCACGCGGACGGAGTCAAAGTCCTGGTCGTAGAAAAGAAAAGTAAAACACAGACTCTGATCACACCGGCAGAGTTGTTAAAGCAGAATCCGAATGCCGGCCCCTATATCATCTTCAAACATGATGACCCGGAACGTTCGTTTGATGATATTCCCCGTTAAGCTGTTACTTCTGAAATCTGGAATGACACCATGCATCGTTTTGTTTCACTCGTAAGCCTATTGCTGTTAAGTCTGTGTGCATCACAACTCTCAGCACAAACCGTTTCTACACTCGCAGGCACAGGCAAGCAGGGGCACACCGGCGATGGCGGTCCTGCTGTGGAGGCGATGGTCGGGGAACCGTACGGTCTCTCGCTCGGCCCGGATGGCGCTTTGTATGTCTGTGAAATCAAAAGTCACGTCATTCGCCGCATCGATGAAAAAACGGGAACGATTTCCACTGTCGCCGGCTCGGGCAAAAAAGGATACAGCGGAGATAGTGGCCCCGCGCTGGAAGCAAAACTGAACGAGCCTTACGAAGTTCGCTTCGATCAAGCGGGCAATATGTATTTCGTCGAAATGGTGAATCACATTGTCCGCCGCGTGGATGCCAAAACGGGCAAAATCGAAACCGTCGCCGGTACGGGCAAAAAAGGTTTTTCCGGAGACGGTGGTCCGGCGACGGAAGCCACTTTCGCACAACCTCACTCCATCGCACTGGACAAAAACGATAATCTGTATGTCTGCGATATCGGCAACCATCGCATTCGCCGCGTCGATTTGAAAACCGGTATCGTGAGTACCTTTTCCGGAACGGGCGAGAGAAAGCCGACCCCCGATGGCGCAGCAGTTTCAGGCACACCACTGAATGGGCCGCGCGCTTTGGACTTCTTCGACGAAGGCGCGGGAAAGGGTTCTTTGTATCTCGCATTGCGGGAAGGAAATATGGTGTATCGGATCGATTTGGATAATGAGACTTTACATCACATCGCGGGGACTGGTAAAAAAGGATATACGGGGCATGGCGGACCGGCAAAATCAGCTACTTTGTCAGGTCCCAAAGGAATTTCCGTCGCCCCCAACGGTGACATTTATCTAGCCGACACCGAAAGCCACACCATTCGCGTGATTCGTAAAAAGAACGGTATCATCGAAACGGCAGTCGGAGATGGCAAAAAAGGAGACGGCCCTGAGGGAGACCCCGCGAAGTGCCGCATGGCGCGACCGCATGGTGTCTATGTCGGACCAAAGGGAAATGTCTATATTGGTGACAGTGAAACTTATCGCGTTCGCAAGTTAACATCGGGACAACAATAATGAACATCAAACATCCGCTCTATCTCCGCTTGAGTACTCTCTCTGTCGCCACACTGCTGGTTCTGCTGGGTAGTTCGTTTGAACTTTCCGCCGGCGAAACCTGGCAGCGGCAGCAACTGGACGCCGCCTTCCGCTCGGAAGGTTCCGCAGCCGCCGACGTGAATAAAGATGGTAAAATGGACGTCATTGCCGGCGATGTCTGGTATGAAGCACCGGACTGGAAAATGCACGAAATTCGCAAGCCGGGAAAGTTTGTCGCCGGTGTTGGATACAGTGACAGCTTCTGCAACTTTGCCTACGACATCAACCAGGATGGCTGGACCGATTTCATTTACGTCAGCTTTCCCGGCAAGGAATTCTACTGGTATGAAAACCCCAAGAACGAAGCGGGGCATTGGAAAGAACATCTGATCTGGCACAGCATCTGTAATGAAACACCGAAGTTCGCCGACCTGACCGGAGACGGGAAACCCGAATTGATTTTCGGATCTCAGCCGGAACAGCAGATGGGATATCTGGAAATTCCGTCACCCGAACTGGCCACCAAAAAATGGACGTTCATGCCCATCAGCCAACCCGGCGATCCAATGAAAAACGGGACGTTCAAATATTACCACGGCCTCGGAGTCGGCGATTTCAACAAGGACGGTCGCCAGGATGTACTCATTCCGAACGGCTGGTGGGAAGCCCCCAAAGTCCTGGGAGAAGGACTCTGGGAATTCCATCCCTTTACGCTCAGCGTGAATGGTGCAGAGCCTTCGGAAAAGATGGCCGACCTGTATGTGGAAGACCTGGACCTGGATGGCGACAACGACATCATCGGCAGTTCCGCGCATGCGTTTGG
>NZ_CALFPF010000452.1 GCF_937919775.1 uncultured Gimesia sp. | reverse complement strand
TGTGAGAGCGGAAAGTATTTGGAAATGGTGACTGCTTCAATTAGCGGATTGTCCTGGCCTGCGAATACGGAAAACAGCGGGTGATCGCTGACCTGCATGTCCACCGTCGTATTTGTTTCGCGGGGAGGTAACTCCCGAGGGGATAATTCCAGCGGCGCGGGAAAGAGACCGTTCCCGTTGTTATATAATTTGTCGTTGTAAAATGCCGGTTGGATTGAAGGGCCGACAAACCAGATCAAGCCTCCCCCGTCAGCGACAAATTTTTCCAATGCGGCGACTGCATCGAGGGGCAGTTCGGCTACGTTCAGCAGATAGATATTTTTAAACTGATCCAGCGGATGTCTGCGCAGATAATCCACATTTTCGACGGAAGGGGCAAAGCCGGTGGTAGTGGCGTCCGGGGCGATAGCGGTCTGGATATACATCCACTCGTTACCAGAGGGATTCCCGTCGATGATCAAAACGGGATTCGAAGGCTTCACAGCAATTGACAGAAAACGCTGGTTGTCGGCGTCCAATGCGTCATTCGTCAAACTGACATTCACCTGATGCAGGTTCGGTTTGTTGAAGACCACATCAAAGTCCTGAGAGATTTCACTCCCCGCTTCAATCTTGTCAAAAACAATACTCATCGGGAGTTTGTTCTGATCCACGAAGGCAGAGACACGTACATCATTCGCGACCTGGTCCCCAAAATTCTTAATGCTGACTCTCAGACGCAGGGGAACATCGACGGCAGCGACTTCAGTGGCGCCGGAAAGTTCCGTGATCGCCAGATTCGGCTGGGAATCGGGGACCGTTTTGACCAGATTAATGGCAACGTCAGCAGTTGCTAATTTCTTGATTGTGTCAGCGACCCCTTTTTTCTCCTGCCAGTCTGATTTTCGGAAATCAGAGATCACGTGCAGCGTTTTGATGATGGCACGGTCTTCATTTAACAAGTCTGCAGCGGCCTCCAGACCTTGATTCAAATCGAGACTCTGATGCGAACAGGACAGATTGGTCAGCTTGGCATCCAGTTCATTGATCAGTTCTTCGTTGATATCTCTCTGCAAAAACAGGGGTGCGTCGGCACGGGAGAGAACGATCAGCGACATTTTTTCGGTGTTGGGTCGATTGGCGCCTTCGGCGGCAATTTTTCGGATCACCTGCAATCCCTCATTAAAGGCAGTCTGTTCGCCCCAGACATTCTGCATGGAGCCGCTGTCGTCCAGCACGATTACATGGTGCGATTTCGCGCCATGAAACATCGATAATTGATTCGGGTCCAGAATCAGTCGTGCAATTAACATTAACAGACAGAGAATCAGGATGATTCGCAGCAACAGTAACAGGAGTTGTTCGAGCAAAACCCGTCTCTGATTTGTCTGCTGACTCTGCAGCAGGAATTCCATCGCGGCGAAATGAACCCGTTTGTACTGGAAGCGGTTAATTAAATGAATGATGATCGGCGCAGCAACCATCAGCGCACCGGTATAGACCAGCGTCGAATTCACAAAATGTTGCGTTAACCATGTTTCCATATTACGTGTTGTCAGTTACTTCCGTTGAGATTGGTTAAGATCAGGTTCGCTGGTTGTTTTACTTTCGAATGGATTGTTGCATGCCGATTCGATGATTCAAATAATGTGACAAGGCTGCGTCGAGGTGCTCGCTGGTGCGAATGGTTTGATAGTCAAATTTATTTTTGGCACAGCGCCTTCTAATTTCATTCAAAAACTCCTGCATGGCTTTGAGATAACCCTCTCTTAATGAGCGGGGGTCACAGACCAGTTCACCCGTCTGTTCCATGCCTTCAAAACGGGTTGTTCCCGCATAATTAAAATCGAGCTCCTGATCATCGAGAATATGCAGCAGCATGATGTCGTGTCCCCGATACTGCAGCAGACGTAGACCTTTGAACAAACTCTCCCGATTGACGAATAAATCGGAAATGAGGATTATCGTACCTTTTTGGGACTTCGTTTCGGCGACTTCTTTTAGTACGTCATAAATGTCGGTTTTTTTAGCTGGTTTTTCTGCTGCCAGCGCGGTGAGCAGGGCATTGAGATGGTTTCGTTTACTAAGTGCCTGGACTTTGGTGCGAATCGCGTCATCAAATGTCGTCAGACCCACGGCGTCCTGCTGTTTGAGTAAGAGATAAGCCAGCGCCGCCGCAGCCGTACAACCATATTCATATTTGCTGAGCGGCCCCGTACCAAATCGCATGGATTCACTGACATCCACCAGCAGCGTGGTTCTTAAATTGGTGTCTTCTTCATACTGCTTGATGTAGTACTTGTCCGTTTTTGACCAGACCTTCCAGTCAATATTGCGCACATCATCTCCGGGGGCGTACTCACGGTGCTGAGCAAATTCCACCGACTGTCCAAAAAAAGGACTACGGTGCAATCCGGATAAGAACCCTTCCACAATCGAACGTGCCCGAATCTCCAGTCGGGAAATTCGGGAAATTGCTTCAGGCAGCAAAAATTTTCTGTAATCTTGGGTCACTGGTCAGTTCGCCTTCCTTCGACGGAGTCTCTTTTATCAATCGCTCAATCACGTGGTCGGAAGTAATGCCTTCCGACTCGGCTGAGAAGTTCGTCACGATGCGATGTCGTAACACGGGGGCCGCCAGAGCGCTGATATCCTCCGTCGAGACGTGAGTGTGACCATTCAATAACGCTCGTGTTTTTCCACCTAATAACAGGTTTTGTACTGCGCGAGGTCCTGCGCCCCAGCTTAACCATTCGTTAATGAAATCGGGCGCGCCTGGTTCATTCACTCTGGTTTGTCTGACCAGTGCCAGTGCGTAGTCAATCACATGATCCGAGACAGGGACCTGACGTACAATTTTTTGAATTTCCAGCACGTCGACGGCGTTTAACACCTGTTCGATTTTCTGATTCGTTCCCGATGTGGTCCGTCTGGCAATCTGGCGTTCTTCTTCAAAGGAAGGATAACGCACATAGACTTTAAACATAAACCGGTCCTGCTGGGCTTCCGGCAGGGAATAGGTTCCTTCCTGCTCAATCGGGTTTTGTGTCGCCAATACAAAGAAGGGGTCGTTCAGCAGATGCCGCGTCTGACCGACACTGACTTGATGTTCCTGCATTGCCTCCAGCAAGGCAGCCTGTGTTTTGGGAGGCGTACGGTTAATTTCATCCGCCAGCACCACATTATGAAACAAGGGACCCGGGATAAATCGAAATTCCCGATCGCCGGTTTCGCGATTTTCCTGTAAGACGTCGGTTCCCGTAATATCGGCGGGCATCAGGTCGGGGGTGAACTGAATACGACTGAAGGTCATGGACAGTGTTTGTGCCAGCGAGCTGATCATCAATGTTTTGGCCAGTCCGGGGACACCTTCGAGCAGACAGTGACCTCGACTGAATAACGAGATCAGAAGTTGTTCAATGACCTGATCCTGGCCGACAATGACTTTTGACATTTGTTCGTGAATCTGCCGATACGCAGAACTGAGCTTATCTATCGAATCCTGAGTAATTTCGAACTCATCAGAGTTTGTTGTATCTTGATTTGCTTCCGACATCCGTTTTTTACACCTTTCCACAAAGGTAAACACTGCTTGGCGCAGATAGTTCCGTAGATTCTATCGTAATGCCTGAGAAGGGACTTTGCGACTATAAACCAATAAATTACAGGGCTTTCCTTTCAATCAGCGGGGGCCGCCAAAGGTAAGGATTACTTCCAGAATCTGGTTTCGACACAACAATCGGAGTTTCAGACAGTCCCTTGCATTTTACTCGACCGGGGCAGGTGGGAAAGCCTTATTTCAGGGGTTCCTGACGAGATCGTCAGAATGTCTCTGTTTTTTCAGTCCGAGCCGGCATGTGTTCCAGTCAGAAATCGGCTGGTGGCACAGGGCGTCTTCGAGATTCGGTCAGCCCCATGCCAGTGGATTTTTCCAGGCCGATTTTAATTCATCCAGGCTGGCATTGATCGGGGTGCTGCCGGCTTTCCCTTTGACAGTGAACTGGCGGCTACTGACAACTTCGCCAATTTCAACCAGTGGCAGATCATCAAAACAGGAGATCAGGTCTCCCATTTTGTCAGGAGCGACTTCGATCAAAAACCGGGTATTACTTTCTGAAAAGAGCAAACTGGGAGTCGAAAGTTCCAGCGCTTCAGGAAGTCGGGTCACATCCAGTTTCATTCCATATCCACCAGCAAAAGCCATTTCCGCCGCCGCGACTGCCAGGCCGCCTTCGCTCAGGTCGTGACAACTTCTGATGAGCCGCTTTTGCATCGCCGCGTGCAGCGACTTGAAAATTTCCGGCGCCTCTTCTTTATCGACTTGAGGAACTTGTCCCCCCTCCAGATGATTGACGAGCGCGAAGTGGCTGCCTCCCAGTTCGTCGTGGGTAGCACCAATCAGGAAAATCCGGTTTCCGGGTGTTTTGAGGTCCATCGTGACTGCTTTGCCCACGTCGGCGATTTGACCGATGGCACTGATCAGGAGCGAAGCGGGAATGGCGACGGTCTCTTTTTCCCCATGTTCGTTTTCAAAAGAAAACTCGTTATACAAACTGTCTTTTCCGCTGATAAAGGGAGCACCGTAAGCGATCGAGAATTCCTGGCAGGCCAGGGCGGCTGCAACCAGGCTGCCCAATGTTTCCGGGCGATCCGTATTACCCCAGCAGAAATTATCGAGAATGGCAATCTTATCGGGATCTGCCCCCACAGAGACACAGTTTCGAATTGCTTCATCTATGGCAGAGGCTGCCATCCAGTGCGTGCTCAAATCTCCATAACGGGGATTCATGCCACAAGAGATCACCAGCCCCCGAACCGATGTCAGGTCGGGGCGGACGACGGCGGCATCAGAAGGACCGTCATTCTGGACTCCCACCAGAGGCTTAATCACACTTCCTGCCTGCACTTCCTGGTCATACTGACGAATGATCCATTCTTTGCTGCAGACATTGAGCGAACTTAAAATTGATTTCAGATCTTTGTTGTAGTTTTCGGTTTCTGTCGGCGTCAACGGAATAAAGGGGGGCGTTTTATAGACGGCTTCACGCACCACGGGAGGACGTCCGTCATGCAGGAATGACATTTCCAGATCGCCTACGATTTGATCCTGATATTTGAGTACCAAATGATTCGTATCGGTAAACTTTCCGATGATAGATGCCTCAACGCCTTCACCGGCACAGAGTGCTTCGAACGCTTCCCAGTTTTCGGGGGGGACCGCCAGCACCATTCGTTCCTGTGCTTCGGAAATCCAGATCTCTGTATAGGACAGACCGGCATATTTCAGAGGGCACTGATCCAGCCAGACTTCGGCTCCCGTTTTTTCACCCATTTCGCCTACGGCACTGCTGAAACCGCCTGCACCGCAGTCGGTAATGGCGGAAAACAACTCTTTGTCGCGTGCTTCCAGAATCACGTCCAGCATCATTTTTTCGGTGATCGCATTCCCGATCTGTACGGCGCCGCCAGACAGGGTTTCACTTTCGGAAGTCAATTCCGCAGAAGAAAATGTGGCACCATGAATGCCGTCCCGACCGGTCCGACCGCCAACAGCGACGATATAGTGTCCCGGTTGTGACTGCTGCTTGACTGATTTTCCGACAGGTAACATCGCCACGTTTCCGCAATAAACGAGCGGGTTGCCCAGGTAGCGTTCATCAAAGTAGACGGCGCCATTGACCGTAGGAATACCCATCCGGTTTCCATAATCACGCACGCCGGAAACGACGCCGGTGGCAACCGCTTTGGGATGTAATACGCCGGCGGGGAGTTCATCGTAAGAGATTTCCGGGGGAGCAAAACAGAAAACATCAGTATTGCAAACCGGTTTTCCGCCCAGGCCCGTTCCCAGCGGATCGCGGATCACACCACCCAGTCCGGTATTGGCACCGCCATAAGGTTCGAGTGCAGACGGGTGGTTGTGCGTTTCCACTTTAAAGCAGACATCCTGTTTCTCGTCAAACGTAATCACGCCGGCATTGTCGGCAAAAACACTCACGCACCAGTCTTTCTCGCCGAGCGATTTCCGAATGGTGGTCGTGGCGGCAAAGATCGTTTCCTTCAGCATGTTCTCGAAATGGATGTCGCGTTTGTCATCCCGAAAATGAATGCGGCCTGCCAGAGTTTTATGCGAACAGTGTTCGCTCCATGTCTGGGCAACACTCTCCAGCTCGATATCGGTGGGATCTTTCGCCTGATCAACGTAGTATTTTTTGATCGTTCGCATCTCGGTCAGATTTAAGTACAACTGTCCTTCGCGGCTGAGTGTTTCCAGTTGTTTGTCGTTCATAGAGCGAATCGGGATCGTGACCAGTTCGAACGTGTACTCGCTGCCCAGCTTGATACTGTCCATGCACAACGGTCCCCGAACCACGTGTTCGATGGCATCATTCGAAAGTACCTTGGAGGCCATCCGGTCAATTTCATCCGATGCGGCATCCGCATTGACCCAGTATTTACGACAAGTGGCCACATTTTCGACAGAGAGTCCCAGATCAAGAATCGCCTGCCGGGCGCTGTTGGCGACGTTATCGGTCACACCCGGTTTGAAGAGTACGTTCAGCAGTTGCTCTGCCTGCGCTGAATCGGAAGAATCACCCGCTAAAATGCGAATTTCAAATGTTTCCACAATGGGATCGGACAGCAGAGACTTCGCGATTTTCTCCACTCCCTGTTGATTCAGATCCCCTTCCAGCAGATAAGAGTGCGCTGTCTGAACAGACCGGATCGAATTTGTGCCAAGCACCTGGCACTCTTTAAGGATACGGGCTCCCTCACGGTCCACCTGATTTTGGGCAGGTTTGATTTCGACTTCGCAAAGCATGTTGATTCCAGTTTTTGTTTGATCAAGTCAGGAAAATGAATTGGCTCGCTTGAATCGCGGCCAGTTCTGAGTCGTCATAGTGAATGTATATTGAGAGTTCAAAGCAGGTGCTACTGTTTACGGGATGAATTTAATGCATCCTGGTTCTTTTTACCATCTTCCAGAAGTTGGCGAAGCTGATTTTCATCCTGGTTGATGATGGCATCCCTTAAACGTTGAAGTGAATGGGTGTATCTGTCTATGCTGTTTACAACTTCTTCCCGATTGTTTAACAGGATCTCAATCCAAAGCGCGGGATCACCGGCGGCGATTCTGGTCGTATCGCGGAATCCGGTGGAGGTAAATTTTCTATTTTCTTCTGTGAGTGTCATAGCCAGCGCGGAGGCGACCACATGCGGCAGATGGCTGGTTTCAGCCAGAATCTGGTCGTGTTTTTGAGGCGATGTTTCCAGGACATGCATTCCCAGAGCCTCCCAGAATTGTTTGATTCTGGCAACGGCTTCTACGGGGAGTGAATCGTCCGGCGTGATGACACAAGGGCGCCCCTCAAACAGATTCGGATCTGCGAATTCATAGCCGGCTTTTTCGGAACCTGCTAAAGGGTGTGAGGCGACAAAGGTGACTCCCTCAGGAAGGCTTCCATAAAGGGCCTCACATATTTTTTGTTTGGTGCTGCCGACATCGGTGATAATGGTTCCCGGTCGGCTGTTTTTCGCTACGGTCCGAATAAACTGGACAATGTGGTTTACGGGCGTACAAACAATAATCAAATCAGATCGCGCGGAAGTTTCTGCGATATTGGTCGTGCCACGGTCCAGTAAACCAGAATGCTGGGCAGCGCGCAGACGCGCGGGGTTACGTCCTGCTCCCAGAATCGTTTCTGACAGATTTCGCTGCCGTACCGCAGCGGCAATAGAACCTCCCAGCAGACCGACGCCGATGATGCCGATCGTTTTGAAGAGGTATGGTTTTTGTGTCGTTGGTTCAGTCATGCCTCGTATTGTAGAAGCCCTGAATCGGGATTTCCAGCGGTTCGACAACAGTATCAACGACCTGACCGAAAAGTCTCTCGGTGCTGTAAGTGATTTAACCGGAATATCTTGTGGTGAAGCTCATTTCTTATTTGCGATTCGATAGAGATAGCCGTTTGTTCGCAGGAAGATGCTGCCATCACTGACGGCGGGGGACGCGTTGAATAAGTCTTCCTCGCCGGCAATTTTATTTTGTGCCAATTCGACGTACTCAGGGCCCGCTTTCAAGACGACCACGCCGCTGTCCCGGGTGGTGATATAGAATTTTCCGTCGGCCAAAATAATGGACGCATACAGCCGGGCTCCGGTCGGCAGACGATTTTTGTAGACCACTTCCCCGTTTTTGGCATCCAGGCAAAATGCGATGCCGCGGTCACTGGCCCAGTAGAGATGGCCATTATAATAAACGGGAGAAGTCACATTCGCACCAACATTTACTTCCCACAACTTATGCGTTTTGGTGACATCGCCACGGCCGCCGGGACGGACTGCGATACTCCGATTGCTGCGTCCTCCCAGGCAGTAGATAATACCCTCATTCTGAACGACGACCGGCACGACATAATCCTGAATGCCTTCGCAGTTCCAGAGTTGTTTTCCGGTATCCGGGTCGAGGCCCAGAATCTGGTTTTTCTGATTGACGATCAGTTCCTGTTTCCCGCCCGGTACATCGACTATCGAAGGAGTGGTCCAGGCACGTTCGATATTTTCCGCCTTCCAGGCAATCTCTCCATTGCTTTTGTTCAAAGCATAGACGGTCGAACTTTCGATGCTGGCATTAATGATCACAAAGTCTTTATACAGAATGGGGGAAGAGGCAGAACCAAAGCCGGCAGTGCCTTCACCGACGTCGGCTCTCCACTTCAGTTTCCCTTTCAGATCGTAAGCAATGACGCCGGATGTTCCAAAAAAAGCGTAAACGCCGGTTGCATCGCAGGCAGGAGTTCCGGTGGCATAACCGTGATCCACAATTCGTTTTGTGATTTTCTGAACCTGATTCAAGGGAGACACCGATTCGTCCCACATGATTTGGCCGTTCTGGCGATCGACGGCAATGACGTGTAATCGTAAATCCGCTGGGTTTCCCTCGTCTTCAGCCGTTAACCCATATCCGGTGTAAGCGGTCAGAAAGATCTGATCGCCGAACAGAACCGGGCTCGAAGAACCATGACCGGGAAGTTTGGTTTTCCAGGCGATGTTTTTCTCTGCACTCCACTCTGTAGGGAGACCAGTGGAAGAGGAAATGCCATTTCCGGCAGGACCACGAAACTGCGACCAGTCCGCATCAGCGGCTTTGAGTGACGTGCTGGTGATAGAGAAAGCCAGAAACAGAATCACTGCGGGAAGAAAACGGCTCATGTTCAAATTCCATTGGAATGTCGAAGGAGGGAGAATGGTCACTGCCTAATGAAACAACGAAAGCTGAGGCTGGTTTCGCTATTTCATCAAGTTAGAGTGTTTTGTTCTCCCAGGCAAGCTTTTTTCCGGAATCTGATCAATTTAATTCTGCTGAACAGGGCGGAAGTCGATTCGCCGGGCAGCCTCAGATCAGTTTTGCGATGGGAGTCCCATCGCTGAGGGCTAACGGGCGACCAATGGGGGAAATCAGTTCTTTTTTATAGTCAATGTTCATTTTTTGCAGAATGGTGGCATAAAGATCCTGAATTTGAACCGGTTCGGTCGGTTTCTTTTCTTTACCGGTCGGGTCTGTTTCCCCGATGACTACATTGCCTTTCAGGCCGCCGCCCCCCACGATGCAGGAAAAACCGGTGGGCCAATGGTCGCGGCCTTCCAGCGGATTGATTTTGGGAGTTCGGCCGAATTCTCCGATACAGAGCACAATCGTGGAATCGAGCAGGTCTCTGGCTTTCAGATCTTTAAGCAGACTGGAAAACGCAGGGTCCAGCAGCGCCGCCTGTGTTTGATGTCCGGTGAAATTATTGGCATGGCTGTCCCAGCCGCTGAGATTGACTTCAATCGAATGGACGCCTTGCTCGACCAGCCTGCGGGCGACGAGACAGCCTCGCCCGAAGGAAGAATCCCCGTAAGCTTTCCGGACCGATTCCGGTTCTTTCTCAATTTCAAAGGCGCTGAGTTGCTCGGAACTCATCATAGTCAGAGCGCGGTCGATCGTTGACTGATGCAGGGTTTTTTTCGTTTGAATCACTCTCCCTTTTTGAAATGCCTGGGAGACCACGTTTAAATTATCCAGCCGTCGATTTTGTCGCGGTGATTCAACGCTGGCGCGCATGTTGCCAATGTTTTTTCCCGGATCCTGAACACGGAAGGCGTCCAGATGTCCGCCGAGATAGCCGCCGCGCGCGGGGAATTGAGTATTCCCCATCGAAATGTGTTGCGGGATTTCAAGATCAGGGGCCGGAGCCTGCTGGGTGATAATCGCACCGAGTGCAGGGTAGACGGTTGTCGGTTCAGGGCGATAACCGGTTTTGAGATATTTGGTGCCACGTTCGTGATCGCCTTCTTTGGAAACCATTGAGCGGATGACCGACATCGCATCGAGCTGTTCCGCCAGCAGCGGATACATATCGGAAATTTGCAGTCCGGGGATGACAGTTTTAATCGCGTTGCCCGGTCCTCCGATCGCCGTTCCCGGATGCGGGTCCCAGGTTTCCAACTGGCTCGGGCCTCCTCCCATCCAGAGGATGATCACAGATTTTCTGCGTTCCGGTCCCCGTTTTTGCGCTGCGATTAAGTCAAAGCCGGGCAGCATAAACGACAGCGTGCTGCCTGCTGCGACCTTACACAAGTCGCGGCGGTTGATTTTGCTCGATAAAAAAGTGGAATCAAACATGGTTCAATGGTTCCAGGAAAATTCAGGGGAATTATAGAGAGCCCAAAACAGGTCTTCTGTAATTTTGATACGTTGATTCTGATTCGAAGCAGCCTGATACTGTTTTACAAAGTGCTCGCTTTCCAGTGATGTGGGAAGCC
>NZ_CALFPF010000451.1 GCF_937919775.1 uncultured Gimesia sp. | reverse complement strand
CAATTTAACGCTATTATTTACGAACTAAAATACTTTCGGGACACCCACTAGCTAAGGCAGGATTACCTTTCGGCTCCGATAACAAGATACTAAAGACAACAACCGCATAACAAACCAGATCAAAATAAGCAAACCGAGATGGTCTTAGGATAAAGCTCAACCAGGGAGGAAATAGAAAACTGCGGACCCCAAACTCAAATGGCGTCCAGAACGTTGCACCGCACACATCACACTCGTATGTCTGTTTCGAAACGATCTCGAAACAGTTTCCGCACAGATTTTCACGCGACTGCGAAACCTCTGGATCCAGGCCTTCCTCTTGAAATCGCCGGGCAGCATCCTGAAACACGTTATGTAGCGTCTGGCGGTCGTGCTTGGGAAAATCGTTAAAGCTCAGTTTCATTCCATCTTTTAAACAGAATTTGGGATGCCGGAAAACCGTACTTTTCAATTCATCAATCTGGCTGTAGTAAATTGCCCAGTTTGGCTGACGAGGTTCTCCCTTCCGAGATGCATCCACACAAAGTAGTCGCAAATTCGTGAGCACCATAACTGTTTTTTTAAACTGCAGATCCCCCTTTGAGACAAACAACACCTGTTCGTGTTCCAGCAACATCTTCTGCAGCACAGGTTCAATTTGTTTGACCAGATCGAACTTCACACGTATCGCCTCATCCAGGCTGATCCCTTCAAGTCGGGAGAAGACCGTCCCCCACCGGTAATGGACCTCAGGCGATAGCTCCAGATTCATCTGGGCTAGCTTCGTGACAATTGGGTCAATAGTCACCTCGGTCATGGTTTGATTCTCGTTCACGCAGGGCTCTGATCAGAGCGATGATCTAGAGCCGCCCGATCCAGGATTCCACGTTCAGCACTTCGCTCAACATCATCTGCTGCGCACACAGGATTGATCGCTGCAGTTCTTCGGCCGTCACTTCACCCGCTGAGTTCGACAACGCCAGCGTCCCCGTCGCATCACTCAGAAATTCGACCGTAAACCCGCGATGCACGGCCTGCCGCGCCGTGGTATCACAGCACATGTGCGTCATGTAACCGGCGATCGTCACCGTATCGATCTTCTGTTCCCGCAGCCAGGCTTCCAGATCCGTCCCGGTAAAACTGCCCGGCAGTTGCTTCTCAATCAGCAGATCATGCGGCCGCCGCGCCACTTCCGGATGCAGTTCCCAGCCCGGCGTCCCTTTCTGAAAAAACGGCTTTTCAGGATCGTCAAAATGATGCTGCACCACAATCACAGGTACCTGTTTTGCCGTCGCCCCGTCCATCGCCGCCAGTATCTGCTCCAGATGTCCCGCCGGATAAGTAATCGGCAGCGCCCCTGTGAAATACTCATTCTGCACATCAATCACCAGCAAAGCACGACTCATGAGATCTCCTGAAAAACTGCGGCATCTGAATACACTCTTCAAGCCCGTATCATAACCCGTCCGCAGCCAACAGACCACTCTTAAACAGTCAGCACACAACCGAACTCATTTCGTGCGGGAACACCCAGCGCCTAAGCGCTCTCGGGAACTTTCTTGAGATGCAGGCCCTTCGCGGCAATTTGAGCGGTAATCGCGGCATCACCACCATTGGCAATAATAAACATGAAAATGGCAATACCATAATCGCCGTCTGCCAGCGCAATCGAGATCAAGAGAAGTAAAAACATGAAACCAAACAACTCGGCACAGGCGATCGGATAATGCTTCATGACAAAGTCTCCCCAGGACGGGATTACGAAACTCCGAATGCCAATTTCCGAGGGTTTCCAGAACGTCGCGCCGCAGCTTGCACATTCATAATCATGCTTCGGTACCACTTCGTAACAATGGCCACACAGATTTTCGCGGGACTGGGAAACTTCCGGGTCGAAACCTTTTTCTTCGAATAACTTGTAAGCATTCAGAAAGACTTCCCGCATGGCCTGGCGATCAATTTTCGGAAAACCGGAATAGTTCAGATTCTTGCCATCTTTCAGACAGATCTTTGCATTCCCGAATATCGTGCTTTTCAGTTCTTTGATCTGGCTGTAGTAAATCGACCAGAATGTCCGCTTGGGAACCCCTTTACCGTTCGTACGAATGCAGAGCAGCCGTAAGTTCGTGAGCACCACCACCGTATGATTAATCGTCTGTGCCCAGAGCGCCCCCATGAAAAACTGTTCGGCGAAAGAAGATTGAATCCCCTTGGAAACGAACAGCACTTCCTCTTTTTCCAGCAGCATCTCTTTCATTAACGGCTCTACCCGTTGTACCAATTGGAATTTTTTCTTGATCCCGCGGTTGGCAAACATCCCCTCTAATTTGGGGAACATGGTTTCCAGCCGATAGTTGATATCCGGCGACAAAACCAGATTCAATTGCGTTAATTTCGTATCAACCAGATTACTGTCAACCGCATTCATGGCGTGTGTTTCCTCAATTGTTTTTTGTCAATCAGAGTGAGCAGAGCAAGTGAAAAAAACATCTTAACCAGAACAGTTGAATAGTTCAAAAAGTATTATCGATTTTTTCGATGAATTCTTTGTGAGGCACACCAGGTGTCTACGCTCGAACCAGATGCATGCGCGTGCGGGCAAACACGATCTCCACAAGCCTTTTACTTTTCGTGTATTTCATGGTAGTAAAAACATTCCATTGGCTTTCAATCAAACCAAAACCTGCGATAGAATGGAACGCCTCTCCTGAAAACCAGCCGCAAGCAAGTTCATCAACAGGAACAACATCATGAAACGACTGCCAGCCCTTTGTCTCTGCACGCTGCTCATCATCACTTCCACTAATGCGTTCGCAGCCGAACCAATCGACATCGGCTCCCGTCTGGAACTCATGGTCGATGACACTCTGATTGATTCCCATACCGCAGACGCCCGCTTTCTGCTGCATCATCCGACGCCCCGCGAAATCGTCTTCAACTACGACAAACCCTGGGAAGGAACCGGCTGCGGTTATCAAAGTATCTTCCAGGACGGCGACCTCTATCGCATGTACTACAAAGCCTGGCAACTGGATGTACAACAGGGAAAACTCGGTCCCAACAACAGCAATTTCACTTGTTACGCCGAAAGCAAAGATGGCATCCACTGGAAACGTCCCGACCTGGGTCTGTTCGCATTTCCCAAGGGGGGCTCGAAAGACAACAACATCGTAATCGGCCTCGACCGGCGCGAATGGATGGGCGATGCCAAACCCGATCCCGTGCATCCCGCCGTCTTCAAAGACGAAAATCCCGACTGTCCCGCCGATGCAAAATATAAAGCCATTCTCCGTTCCCGCGGCCCGCGCGGCCTGCTCGTTCTCAAATCGGCCGATGGCATTCACTGGTCGCTGATGTCGGACAAACCAGTGATCACCGACGGTGCTTTCGACTCACAAAATCTCGCCTTCTGGGACCCGACGATCAAAAAATACCGCGCTTACTGGCGTTACTTCACCGCGGGCACCATCGACGACAAAGTCTGGAAACCGGCCGGCAATCGTGATATCCGTACCGCGACTTCCGACGACCTCTTAACCTGGAGCAAACCCCAGGACCTGAAATACGGCGACGCGCCTCCCGAGCAACTCTACACCAATCAGATCAAACCCTATTACCGCGCGCCACATATCCTGGTCGGATTTCCCACCCGTTACATCGAACGGGGCTGGTCCAAATCGATGGAAGCACTGCCCGAAGTCGAACATCGCAAAAAACGTTCCTCCATCTCCGACCGTTACGGCATGGCGATTACCGAAGGACTGTTCATGACGAGTCGCGACGGCGTCAATTTCAAACGCTGGCAGGAAGCCTTCCTGCGTCCCGGCATCGAACGCCAGGGAACCTGGGCCTACGGTCATCAATACATCGCCTGGCAGATGGTCGAAACGAAATCAGAAACCGAAGGCGCTCCGAACGAACTTTCCCTGTACGCAACCGAAGGCTACTGGACCGGCAAGAGCAATCAACTGAGACGTTACACAATGCGCATCGACGGCTTCGTCTCGATCAACGCGCCGCTGAAGGGAGGCGAGATCATCACGAAACCAATCACGTTCACCGGCAAAGAACTCAAGCTCAACTTCTCCAGCTCCGCCGCCGGCGGCATCACCGTCGAACTGCAAACCCCCGAAGGCAAACCGATCGAAGGTTTCACCGAAGCCGACTGCAGCGAACTCTTCGGCGACACCATCGCCCGCCCCGTCCACTGGAAACAGGGCACCGACGTCAGCAGCCTGACCGGCAAACCAGTGAGGTTAAAAATTAAACTCAAAGACGCGGACCTGTATTCGTTTAAGTTTGAGTGAGTAAATCAAAAGAAATAGTTAGCCCTATCCCATTGTTAATCAGCTTGTAAAAATGTCCCAGACTACTTTCATAATTGTTGCTATCCCTCCGATTGCAGCAAGTGTGATTGCAACCCAGAACCTCCAATCTTGACTTCTAGACCATTGTCGGTCATGT